>CBFDAW010000111.1:0-7718 GCA_965602865.1 uncultured Thermoplasmata archaeon | reverse complement strand
AACTTTTTGTGAGGGGTTAGCCAGCGGAACAAGCTGCCAAAAAGTTTACGCGGGGATTCGAATCTCCTCTGCGTTCTTTTTTTCTTTATTTATTGGCAATTATTACAGCAAAATCTAAATAGGATTCTATCAATAGCTATTATTAGATATTTTTCAGGATATTTTATATATTGAATAATTCAAATACCAGGTTCTGGACGATGTGGATATGGACGAAAACGACGTAGAGACAAAAGAGAAAGATTCATTCGAATCAGACGAAAAAGATGCTGAGATAGACGAGGAACTCGAATCCGATGAAAAAACCGACGCAAAGGAAAACAAGGTACAATCAAAGAGCATGTACAACCCATGGAAGGAAGTTGCGATCCGTGCAGAGAGCGACAGAAGGTCCATTGAGCACGAACTGATCAAGTTACAAAAAGAGGTCCAGCAGCTATATCAGGAGCTTAAAAAGCTTAAATCACCACCATTGATCATTGGCGAGATCGTGGACATACTCGATGATGACCGGGTGGTGGTAAAAAGCACCACCGGTCCAAATTTCGTGGTCCATGTAGCTAACTTCGTGGATAAATCCAAGATAGTTGTGGGCACTAGGGTTTCATTGAACCGTGATTCGTTATCGGTCATTGGAATATTAAGTACCTCCAAGGATCCGATTATTACAGAAGCCGAGGTCATAGAAAAACCGACCATTAGATACAAAGATATAGGTGGTCTGGAACCACAGATCGCCGAGATTAAAGAAGTAGTGGAATTACCATTGATCAAGCCCGAACTATTTTGCAAAATAGGCATCGACCCTCCAACCGGTGTATTATTGATAGGCTCTCCGGGAACCGGTAAAACGTTATTGGCACAGGCGGTGGCACAGGAGACAAACGCTACCTTCATACGTTTAGTGGGTTCGGAACTCGTGCAGAAATATATTGGCGAGGGTGGCAGACTGGTGCGTGAGTTATTTGCATTAGCGAAAGAGAAAGCACCAAGCATAATTTTCATTGACGAGCTTGACGCCATTGCCGCAAGGCGTATCGACTCAGGCACTTCAGCGGACCGGGAGGTTCAGCGTACATTAATGCAATTACTCGCCGAGCTGGATGGGTTTGATCCACTGAAAAATGTCCGGATCATTGGTGCTTCCAACCGACCCGATGTACTCGACCCCGCACTGATGCGGCCGGGCAGGTTCGACAGAATAATTGATGTACCATTACCCTCATTTGAGGGCAGGTTGGAGATATTGGATATACATACCAAACGAATGAACCTGAAAAAGGATGTGGATCTACAGGAGATCTCCGGAAAAACTGACGGCTTGTCAGGAGCAGAACTGAAAGCTATTTGTACGGAAGCGGGGATGTTTGCTATCCGAGAAAGGCATCATATCATATCAAAACATAATTTCCAGCAGGCGATCGAAAAAATTATGAAGGGTGAAACATTAGCACAGATTAAAGAGATGGGTGCTATGTTCGTGTGATTAATTAATAATCAAACACGCATCCAGGTTCTTATTTTTAATAAAGTGCTCTTACCAAAGCTCAAGCTAGATAGAATAGATGAGTAGTAATTATCAACACCAGTTATTACTGTGGATAGTTGATCTTTGCTAATGCTTCTTGGTAGTCCTTGGGTGAGAAATAACCTTTGAACTCACCCTCTTTATTTGTTACAATCACTGCATACGGATCGTTTTCTGTTACCTTTGGCACAACCTTTCCTAAAAGTGCATTATATTTAATTTCCATAATATCCGTATTCATTAACGCAGCAGCATTTAAATTTGCAGGATTTTCATCGTTTATGATTTTAGATAAAAACTCCCGTGCCGTGATCACGCCTTCGGGTTTATTATTATTCCCAATTACTAATACAATTCCATGCGGGATCTTCATCAGCATTTGAGCTGCTGTTTTACCGTCAGCTGTTTTTTCTATCGTTCTAAACTCATCTGTTATCATAAGATCTGATACACGAAGCTCAGTTTTTTCATTCGAACTCACTGGCATCTTTGTTTTAATCTTCTTCACTGCTTTTTTCTTTACCATATTCTCACCTGCTTACGCACGTGCTTTCTCACCGAGTATATAATTGCAATTTCGTTATTTAAAGGTTTTGGAAAGAATATTCTGGATGTGAATTGTGGGATAACTGGTACGAATTATTCTTTGATCTCGAATTTACCTTCGTCTAACATCCGCTGCAAATCGCGAGGGTCGTTGCCTTCCACGGTTACCCCCATTGACACACAAGTTCCTAATATCTCTTTCACCGATTGTTTTAATGTGCGACCAAGAATACTTTTACCTTTCATCTTTACGATCCGTTTAACCTGATCCATGGTCAGGTCTCCGACCTTCTCGGTTCGATTGGAGGATGAGCCCTTTTCAAGGTTTAGCTCCTTAATAATAAGTGATGAAGTAGGAGGCGTACCCACCTCGATTGTGAATGTTTTATTTGTGGGGTCCACATTTACTTTCACAGGTACTTTCATACCTTCGAAAACGTTTGTTTCTTCATTGATTTTGTCGATTACTTCTTTAATGTTGATCCCCAATGGTCCTAGGGCGGGGCCTAAAGGTGGTCCCGCAGATGCCTTTCCGCCATCAACTAACGCTTCAATAGTTTCTACCAAAAATTACCCTCCTAAGTTATTTTGTTTCCTTTTCCAAGATTCGTACATGATCGCCTCGAATTGTCACGGGTATCGATACCATTGCCTCGAATAATTCAACCGTGATCTCCTCTTTTGCCTCGTCTATCTGCGTAACTTTTGCCTTTTCACCCTTGAATGGTCCGGCGATGATCTCTACTACATCGCCTTCTTCGATTCCGGAGACTAATGGTTTCGGTGTGAGGAAATGCTCGATCTCCTCTAAACTCGTATTACCATCCACTACACTTCTAGCATGTTGTACTCCTTTAATCAAATCCTGGAGGGCTTCATAATTCTTTACACTCTCTAATAATAAATAACCTCGAAGTTTAGGTGGTGATAGAATTGCGTGGACGCCTAATTTACGTTTTCTTGCACGCATTGCTAGCCAGTTTGCAACCATTTTCTCATGACCTATAGAGGTTTTAACCGCAAAAATGCCCACTTCTACGGGTTCTTCTTCAACCTGTTCGACAAGTTCGGCTTCTTCTAGGTCTTTCATCCGCTGTTGGGTCTCTTTATCTAGTTCCAAGAAATCTTCAGTTTTTGTTTCTTTTTGTTCATCACCTTTAATAGAAATTTCGGGCATAGTCGTTTCCTGTGCTTGTGCTTGTACGGGTCCTGGTTCAGGTGATTTTTCTTCTGATTCCATTATTCCAATACTGGGTTCTGGTTCAGGGGCTGATTTTGGCTCCTGCTCCTTTTCTTCTGAATCCGGTTTTATTTCCTCAGGCTCCGTTGTTTCAGGTGCTGGAAGTTCCGGCTCCGATTCATCAGCCTTTTCCTCGGGCTTCTCTTCGGGTTTCTCCTCGGGTTTCTCTTCGGGTTTCTCCTCGGGTTTCTCCTCGGGTTTCTCTTCGGATTTCTCCTCTAGCTTCTCCTCGGGTTTCTCCTCGGGTTTCTCTTCGGGCTTCTCCTCGGGTTTCTCTTCGGGCTTCTCCTCGGGTTTCTCTTCGGGCTTCTCCTCTAGCTTCTCCTCGGGTTTCTCTTCGGGCTTCTCCTCGGGCTTCTCCTCGGGTTTCTCCTCGGGTTTCTCCTCGGAAGTTATATATTGGGCTATCGGTAGTGTTGAACCAGGTGATTTGGAGAGAGATTCTCCCTCCTCCTTTTCTTCTTTTTTTACTTTCTTTCCCTTGGACTCCTGGTCGCCTATTGTATTCTCTTCATCCTCAATGACCAACTCTTGGGAATCATCCGATTCGTCCATTTTGTCACCTATCGAACGGTTTATTTTTTATAATCATAAAAACCCCCAAAACATAAAGTTATCAGGAATTTATCATGATAGAAATAAAACCGATAATTCAATTATGCTTTATAATACTTTATGTTATAAAGTCGGGAAAAAGGGTTAAATAGGTCATATCCCAAGAATATCGGCGATCATCGGAGGAATAAATGTCCAGATTAGATAGATTAGAAAGCCTAGTGCCCCTATTAGAATCATGCCAATGCCTGTAATCTGAACAACCTTTGTAAATTCCTCTTCATCAGGTTTACGTGCAATCTTCAAGACACGTCCATACTTACCTTTACCTAATCGTCTTACACGTTCCTCAACTTTTTGTTGTATAGACCACGAACCCTTTACTATATCCAACTAATATCACCATAGATATTTACATTTAATATTTTAAATCATAACTTGAAAAATATTTTTTCAATGTTTTACGAGTTGCAGTAAATTATTTGTAGTCATGTTCGTAATGAGTTAATATTTATCGAATAAAATCGATACCAAAACTGCTCTCAACTCTACGCCCAGCAGATGGACCTAGAATCTGTTTCGATTTCACACCGGTTACTACCAACATGACCCGAATGGTATGTTCTAGTGCGGGGTCAATCTGGGCACCCCAGATTATCTTCGCCTGGGGATTGATCCTATTATGGATCTCAGCCGCTACTTTTTCTGCTTCGGTGACGGTCATATCCTCGCCGCCGCTTACATTGACCAGTGCACCAGTTGCATCACTGATATCTACCTCCAAAAGCGGTGAGTTCAAAGCCTCATTCACCGCCTCGGTTGCTCGATCCTCGGCATCTGCTTCACCGAGACCGATCATTGCCACACCTCCGCCCTTCATAATCGTCTTTAGATCTGCAAAATCTAAGTTTACTAAGCCAACCTTTGTGATTATCTCGGTTATACCTTTAATTGATCTCATAAGTATTTCATCTGCAACCTTAAACGCTGCATTCAATGCTAGTCGTGGGACTATTTCTAATAATTTATCATTTGGAATTACAATTACAGTATCGGTAACATCAATTAATCTATCTAATCCATATTCGGCATTCTGCATTCGAACAATACCCTCTGCTTCGAATGGCTTGGTTACTATTGCAATAGTCAACGCACCCATCTCACGTGCTATTCGACCTATTACAGGTGCACTACCGGTCCCCGTACCACCACCTAGACCACAAGTTACAAACACTATGTCCGCACCCTGTAATGCCGCCCTGAGCTCTTCCTCTGCCTCGATGGCGGCTTCCTCTCCAACCTGTGGGATCGATCCTGCACCCAAACCACGGGTTGCACGTCTGCCAAGCAGTATCTTATGGGGTGAATGAACGGTTAATAAATGCTGGGCGTCACTGTTTAAAGCATACATATCTGCACCGACTATACCTTCTTCTACTACTCGATTTATAGTATTACAGCCTGCGCCACCGCAACCACAGATCTTGATATTGGTTCTAAGCCCAGCCAGTACACGCTTTAATTCTTCATCTTCTTGATTTGCACTTTTTAATCGCAAATTTTTTGAATCTTCAATACCTTTGATTCCGGAGGAGTCAGCACCACTCTCTCTTGCAAGAACCTCTCTAACGATTGATTTCATATCGAATTCCTCCATAATGGCAGTTTATTATCCCTTACGCACTTTATATATAAAAAGTTTAGGTTATCACATATACCAAAGTATAAGGTATGGAAGGAATAAGAGGTATAAAAACTTTTAGCTAAAAATTAAACTTTAAAAATTCTAATTTCTTCTACTGGTCGTAGTTATATTCTAATTTCTTACAGCTTATTTAAAATATCTTTTTTAATTGAATTTTTTAGAAAAAAAATACTTTTCAATTTGATCGAATAATAAAAATCGAAAATTGCAATAATTGGTCATTAATATGCAGGATACTCATCAGATGGGAAATAATGGAAATTATTTTCACACTCTGTCTCGACCACAATTGCAATTTGTCCCGCTGGAACGCGGGAAGGTATTCTTATTCGGAACATTTGAAAATAAAATGTGAGCGTAGTATCTATCCCCAGGTGGTTCGTGAAATTTCTCTCGGACATGCCAGGGATTCTATGCGCTGCATCTACATTAGTAAATGGTCTGGTAAGACGTGCTTCATTAGTGGCATTTAGATCATCATCGCCGGTATGGGCAGTGTTATCACTACCGAGATCTACTTTCCTGAATTGAATAACCACCGAAATCGGACGCCAATATTCTTCCAGGTAGTTCAAATGAGATGTATTACAGTGCTCAAGACCAATTGAAATATTAATGTCTATCCAATCACCCTTCTCGAGCTCTAATATACTTATATTGTGCCCGAAAAAGTTCCACAATGTGGTTCTTGGTGCAATTGCGGGTATATAAGGTTCACCCAATCGTCTGACTCCAAGAACGGCGGCGTAAGTACCATTACGGGTATTGTACTTTAACGGATACACATCCCAATCATCATCCATAAAATCGGCATCGGTATCGTTCAATGTTGGGTCACAATCATATTGGTTCCACTCGTAAGGTGATCCACGGTCCCAATCTCCACGAAGTTCTTCGTTGGATACACCGTAGTCAGGATTAATTGCGGATCCGTGGAAGTAAGTGGTTTTCCAGGTTAAAAAATTCGGCGGACTCGGGTTACCGAAATAAATATGTTCGTATACCCAAAATGGCGAGAAATGATACCAGGCAATCATCGTGCACTGCGAAGGTATTAAATTATAACTCCCGGCTAATTTTAAACCAGTTCGCCAATCCGCAAAGGTCGCATCATCCCAGCCAAAGAAGTTACGGAGTAACCAGTAAGCATAACTGTTTGAGTTTGCAATATCCAACTCAGTGTTCTTTCGATCCACTACTGGTGTGCTACTTCCGGTACTATTTATAGTATCTACTTGTATCTCAACGCCATCCTCCAAGCCGTCACCATCTGTATCCGCATTGTTCGGGTCTGTAGGTATACGATCGCCGAAGTCCTCATCCCATTCGTAACCAAATAAATCAACCCAGAAACAAACACCATCGTGCATGGGTAACTGCTCTTCACGATTCAGAAGACCATCGCCATCGTTATCCTCCCACGGGTCGGCTAATCCGTCATGATCTGAGTCCTTCTGAAACGGTGAGGTACTTTCATCTCCTGAGCCCTTTTCATGACCATCTGCTATATGGTCACCGTCTGTATCCCATTCTGTAGGACTGGTTCCAAGATAGATTTCTTCGAGATCCGGTAACAAATCAAAATCCGAATCTTGATTTAAAGGATCCGTACCCATTTTGACCTCTACATAATCAGGTAAATAATCACCATCGCTGTCCACTTGATGGATGGCCGCCTCACGGTCAGTGGATGCTTTTATATCATTATGGATGTATGGTATACTAACCATTATTAATCCTGTTAGTATGACTAAAAATAAAATAATGACTCTTTTATTCATTTTTACCACCAGATGTTCTCATTCATATTTAAACGATAATAAACCCAAATTAGATAAATAATTATCCCGAATTGTTTTAAGTGCATAAATTTTATTTAAATCTTTTCTGTTCATGAACAATATTGTAATATTTAAATCTTATATGCAAATATGTTCTAATATTTGCAAAATAAGGTATAATTAGGTTGGGTATAAATATTTTTGTGTTTATTAATATATTGGAACTATTCTTTGGTTCTCTTTTTATTTTGATCTTTTTGGTTTCTTTTTAGGTTTTTTTCTAGATCCCTTATTCTTAGGTCGTGCCGGTGTATCTTGCTTATCAGTTCTCTCTTCAGTACTTTTTTTAGAGGCAATATCCAA
>CBFDAW010000110.1:0-7733 GCA_965602865.1 uncultured Thermoplasmata archaeon | reverse complement strand
GAAGGTTGTAATGACCCGTGTTGCCAATTCCATGGTACACTGCCAGTACGTGGGCAGATATTAAATGGAATAGTAGTGACTTCCAAAATGAATAAAACCGCTATAGTTCAAAGAGAAATTAAAAGATATCTTCCAAAATATGAACGTTATGAAAAACGTACACATAGCTATGCTGTACATAATCCACCATGTCTAAATGTCCAGCGAGGTGATTTAGTAAAAATTATGGAATGCCGACCACTAAGTAAGTCGAAATCGTTTGTGGTTATTGAAAAGTCATAATTAATTATTATTGATTAAAAAATATATTCAATAAAGGAGAGATCGGAAATGAAAGGTATTGCCGGCAGGCAGACAAGAGGACTACCGGTCGGTGCAAAATTGGCATGCGCTGATAATACTGGTGCAAAGATCGTGCAGATTGTTACAGTCCCAAAATATCATGGCAAACATAGACGGTATCCATCCGCAGGCATAGGTGACTTGTTAATCGTAACCGTGAAAAAGGGAACACCAGAGATGAGAAGACAGGTATTATATGCTGTGGTGATTAGACAACGACGACCGTTCCGTAGAACGGATGGGACAATGGTAGCATTCGAAGATAATGCTGTAGTTATAACTACACCTACCGGTGAGACCAAGGGCTCTGACATTAAAGGTCCGGTGGCACGCGAGGCGGCAGAACGGTGGTCCCGGGTTGCCGCGTTAGCATCAACGATTGTCTAGGACCGGTGGTTTACTCAATAATTTCCGATTGATCGTGAGGTATAGTTCGTAGGTTGATAAAATGATTAAAGATTCAAGATTACCCAGAAAACAACACAGAATGTTCTACAATGCACCTAAACATATTCAACATAAGAAAATGGCATCTCACTTAGCAGAAGATCTTCTATTAAAATATAATGTACGTTCAGTACCAGTGCGTAAAGGTGATACCGTTAAGATCATACGCGGTGCATTAAAAGGTCATGTGGATAAGGTAGCAAAGGTTAGCCTAAAAAAAGGTATGGTAACGGTTGAAAATGCTACAATCGCAAAAGCGGATGGGACGCAGCTGCCAAAGTGGGTACATCCATCGAATTTAATTATTACAAAATTAGACCTATCAGATCCATGGCGCAGGAAAAAATTGGGCGTATTAGCAACTGAAGGCGAGGGAGAAAAATGAGTATACATCTAAAGCGTTTAGCGAGTCCACGAAGTTGGACAATTCCACGAAAGACTGCAAAATGGGTAGTAAGCCCTTCACCGGGACCGCATTCTATCGAGCATGCATTACCGTTGGAATTAGTAATCCGGGAATTCTTAAACATAGCAAACATAAGTGCAGAAGCCAGACATATCATTGGAATTGGCGATATCCAGGTGGACGGCAAAACTGTTCGGCAATATAAATTCCCCATGGGATTGATGGATGTCATTTCTATACCGAAGTTGAATTCGCACTATCGTATATTATTGAATCATAGAGGTAAAATAGTGGTTGTAAAAATCACCAAAGATGAAGCTAAATGGAAGTTAGCACGAATCGAAAATAAGACCACCGTGCCAGGCGGTAAAATTCAATTGAATCTTCATGATGGTAGAAATATACTATTACCTACGAATAAATATAAGGCTGGCGATGTGCTCAAGTTATCCATTCCAACTCAAAAGATCCAAACCGCTTACAATTTTGAATCTGGCAACATGGCTATGTTGATAGGCGGAAATCATGTTGGAGAATTTGCATCCATAACACGATATGAAGAGATTAAAAGCCCAAAACCGAATATTGTATATTTTGATGGTTTTTCGACCATTAAAGATTATGTGTTCATAGTAGGTCATGAAAAGCCGGAGATTACCGTGCCGGATATAAGTATAATAGATGAATCGACGAAGGCCCAGGCGGATAAAGAAAGTGTAGAATTAACTACCTAAACCGGAAATGATAATTTAGGTAATTGAAAAAGAAGTGCGGCAAAAACCAAATAAGGTGATACGATGACGAACGAAGTAAAACCCCAGGAACAAACCGAAAAAAATAGTAGAAACAATAAAAAAATCAATCCAATGTGTGAAATTGGTATTGAAAAAGTAGTGGTTAATATCGGAGTAGGTGAAGCTGGGGATAAGTTGATAAGAGCTGAGAAAGTACTTGAACTACTTACACATCGTAAACCTGTTCGCACCATTTCACGTACAACTAATCGCGATCTTGGGATCCGTAAAAAGATGCCGATTGGGTGCAAGGTCACACTTAGAAAGGCTTTGGCAACAGAGTTTTTGAAAAATGCGTTTTGGGTCAAAGACAATCGGATCACTGGATACTCGTTCGACCATGAAGGTAATTTCTCTCTCGGGATTCCGGATTATACGGATTTCGAAGGTATGAAGTATGACCCGGAAATCGGTATCTTTGGTATGGACATATCAGTAACCATGAAGCGTCAAGGAACTCGGATCTCAAAACGTAAACTTCACCGTAAAAAGCTGCCGAAGAAGATTAGAATTACACCCGATGAGGTTAAAACATTTGTCAAGTCTCAATTCAATATTGAGGTGATAGAATGACCATGCCCGATCAGCGACCAAAAACGGCCTTTGGCCGTAAAGTTGGCTGTCTGCGCTGTGGCAGAAAACGCGGGATCATACGCAGGTACGGATTGCACCTTTGCAGACAATGTTTCCGTGAGATCGCACCAGAACTCGGGTTTAAGAAATATGCATAAGGGCATGATGAGGAGGTATTATAGTGCAACACGATCCATTGGCTGATGCCATGTCATTAATAAAAAATGCTGAACATTCTGGCAAACTTGAATGCATAGTCCGACCATCATCTAAACTTATCGGTAGAGTGCTAAAAATTATGCAGGAAAACCACTACATCGGAGAGTTTGAATATATGGAGGACGGTCGGGCGGGGGTATTTAAGGTGAAATTACGAGGAAATATCAATAACTGTGGTGTCATCAAACCCAGATATTCCATAAAACGTACGGATCTGGAGAAGTTCGAAGCACGGTATTTACCTGCACAGGATTTTGGTGTATTGATTTTAACTACTACAAATGGCGTCGTGTCACATAATACCGCCAAAGACCTAAAAACTGGTGGTAAATTATTAGCTTATGTGTATTAGAAAGATTACGAAATGAGGTTTATATTCAAATAGAAAAGATAAAAAGAATAAAACGAGTTGATGTTCATGCCAGTATCTGCAGAGATCAGGAAAAACATAGACTTCCCAAAAGGTGTGAAAACAGATTATGACTTAAAAAGTGGTAATCTAACAGTCACGGGTCCATTGGGAACACTTACTCGTAGATTTATTAATCCAAAGATCAAAATAAAAAATGATGTTAAAAACATTTTACTGCTTTGTAAACTACCGAGGCGAAAGGATAATGCTTTGATTGGAACCTGGGCGGCACACATTAGAAATATGCTGCATGGTGTGAGCGAAGGTTTTGAATTTAAAATGAAAATCGTTTATTCGCACTTTCCTATTAAAACCCATGTCAAAGATGATGAATTAATAATCGAGAATTTTCTAGGCGAAAAGCAACCGCGAAAAGCAAAGATGGTTGGAGAGACAAAGGTTAAGATCAGCGGTGACCAGATTGTCATTAATGGTATAGATATTGAAGCCGCCGGGCAATCGGTTGCTAATATCGAACGCGCAACCAGGATTAAGAATTATGACCCGCGCGTATTTCAGGATGGTATTTATTTATTAGAGCATCCAAAAAAATGAATAACCTCTGGAGGTAATCAGAAATGGAAAAAAAAGGCAGTTCCAAAACTAAGGTGAAGGCAAAGGTTCCAAAAAAAGCTAAAGCTAAACAAAAACCCTCCAAATTAAAGCCAAAGGTAAAGGCAAAAGCAAAGGTAAAAGCGGATGTGAAAAAGAAAGCGAAATTAGATAAAAGTGAGCCTGAAGAAGGTGCCGAAGAAAAAGAAGAGGTTGAGATAGTAGATGAGGAATTAGAGGAAGAGGAGGAGGAAGAAGAAGAAGTATACGTCGTTAAACAAAAGCCAGAGCTTTCCAAACAAATTAAAGTAAAATTACGATTACGTTCTGAAGCAAAAAAGAAGAAACCCAAGTTTAAACGTCAGGAGTGGTTCAGGTATAAACGTCTTGATGATTCCTGGCGTAGGCCACGCGGGTTACACTCGAAAATGCGTACCAATAGAAAATATCGCATTAACCGTGTCCGGGTTGGATATAAAACCACTGCCGATGTGCGTGGATTACATTCATCAGGATTTAAAGAGAAGTTAGTTTATAATAAATCAGATCTTAAAACAGTCAACCCAAAATTAGAAGCCGCGCGAATCGGGCATTCCGTAGGTACAAGAAAACGTATTGAGATTGAGGAATATGCCGACGAGCTAGGAATTCGAATATTAAATCGAGGAGCATAATCATGCATGATGACATATAAGGAGGACTGGGAATGGTCAACTTATCTAATCAACGTAGAATGGCGGCATCTATCTTAAAATGCGGTGTGAACCGAGTCTGGATAGATTCGAACAGGACCGAAGATGTAGCTAATGCCGTCACGCGCGAAGACGTTCGTGATTTAATCAAATCCGGCCTAATTCGTTCGAAACAGAAGCACGGTGCCTCACGTTCTAGGATCAAGCATGCCATGGCGCAGCGTAAAAAGGGTAAACGAAAAGGCCAGGGCAGTCGTAAGGGTGCAAAATATGCCAGATACCCCAAGAAACAACGCTGGATCTCCACCATTCGACCCATTCGTGCTCAGCTTCGTGAATATCGAGATCAGAATATAATTGACCGCCGCGTTTACCGTAAATATTATTTGTACGCCAAAGGAGGCATGTTTAAAAATAAAGGTCATCTCAGGACACACTTAAAAGCTGAGAACTTATTGAAAACACCATCAAAAGCGAAAGATAAACGTTAATTTCAAATAATAATTGGAGATGATAAGAATGCCGCGAAAATTCGGATCAACTTACAAAGTCCCCTTTCGTCGAAGGCGAGAGTTTAAAACTAACTTTCGTTACCGTTTAGGATTATTAAAATCTAATTTACCTCGAGCAGTGGTACGAAAAACCCTGAAACATGTCACCGTTCAATTTATTACATACAATTCAACGGGCGACCGGATAATAACTTCAGCATCATCCAAGGAACTGAAAAAGCGTGGCTGGAATGGGTCGACCTCTAATCTACCAGCAGCGTATTTAACCGGTTTTTTAGCCGGGTTACGCGCAGTTGAGCAGAAGGTGGATTCTGCCGTGCTCGATATGGGTTTACACCCCCCGATTAAAGGTTCCAAAATCTTCGCATCATTATGCGGTATCCTAGATGCCGGTGTGAATGTGCCGCACGGCGAAGAGATTTTGCCTAATAAAGATAGGCTTCAGGGTAAACATATTTCAGATACCACAACCTTGGAATTTGAAAAACTCAAGAACAAGATCAAGGATGAGTACGGCAAATCACAAAAAAATTCATAATTGAGGATATTTAAAGTAAGTTACGGAGTGGTTAAATGTCTCCAGAAGAACCCGAAAAACCAAAGGCTCCAGAAAAAGTCGAAGGATCAGCCGAAGAATTAAAACACTCACCGCCTGAGCAAGCACATGAACCTAAAGTAACCGAGGACGGCAAGGGCGAGAATTCAAAGCCGAAACCGGCTGAGAACTCCACATTGGGTGTAGAGACCGTCACTAACACTGATTCAATCTCCGATAAAAAGATAGAAGAACCAGAGGAAGAAATCAGTGTGGAAGCGGTACTTGAAAAAGAAATTGCGCCGCCAAAACCTGAGGTTGTAAAAAAATATGTAAGAAAAACCGAAGATGCGGCGGAGTTTTGGACGCCAAAGACTAAGCTGGGCAGGATGGTAAAAGATGGTAAGATCACGACCATGAAAGATGCGCTAGCCACAGGATTACGTATTAGGGAACCGGAAATTGTTGACATTCTACTCCCCGAACTCGATGATGAAGTATTGGATGTTAACATGGTCCAGCGTATGACCGATTCTGGGCGACGGGTTAGGTTTGCGATCATGACCGTCGTTGGAAATCAAAATGGTTATGTCGGTTTAGGCAGCGCAAAAGGAAAAGAAGTAGGTCCAGCTATTCGTAAAGCAATTGATAACGCTAAATTAAACATCATCGAGATCCGGCGCGGCTGTGGTTCTTGGGAGTGCGGCTGCGGAACTCAACATACAATACCTTTTACCGTAACGGGTAAGAGCGGGTCGACCGAAGTTACATTTCGTCCCGCCCCACGCGGTGTTGGCTTAGCGGTGGGCGATGTTGCCAAACACATTCTACGGTTAAGTGGAATAAAAGATGCGTGGGGATTTACTCGCGGTCAGACTCGAACTACGATCAATTACGCTAAAGCGGTATTTTCAGCTCTGCAAAATACTGCTAAAATCAAAACTACCTCGGGCCAGATAAAAAATCTGAATATTGCAAGCGGCGCAGTAGAAACTGAGCCGGAACCCATCGGACCAGAAGAAGAATTAAAAGACTCCAGCAACTAAGAGAGTTAATACCATCAAGGCAATACTGAAATATTTATAGAAAAATCTTGGAGTTGATATCATGGCTTACGCAGTGATAAGAGTCCGCGGAAGAATTAATGTCCGCAAAACCATTAACGATACCTTGAAAATGCTCAGATTAAATAAGATAAACCATTGTGTAATCATCCCGGAGTCAGTAGAATACAAAGGTATGCTGAAAAAAGCAAAGGATTACATTACCTGGGGTGAGATCGACCCTAAGGTACTTAAAGAATTATTGACTTCACGTGGTAAACTACATGGTGATTTGCAAATCTCTGATAAATATATTAAGGCAAATTCAAAATTCAAATCAATCGAACAATTCTCCACGGAGATTATCCAGGGCAACGCCAAGCTCTCGGATTTGAAATTGTTTAAACCGGTCCTTCGCCTCCACCCGCCACGGAAAGGTTATGAAGGCGTTAAACGGACCTATCCATTGGGCGGCGCCCTTGGTTATCGCGGTGAGAAAATCAACGACTTAATCAGGAGAATGATCTAATGGCATCTAGAGATAAGAAATTTTTAGGCTCACGGACACATGGTCGCGGTAAAAAAGCCGGTCGCGGCGCCGGTAAACGAGGCGGGCGAGGTAATGCGGGATTGCATAAACATAAATATATAAGAACCGTGAAATATTTCCCAGATCACTTTGGTCGCCAAGGCTTCAAACGACCGCAAAATGTGGTGGCTGCCAAAATCACGATTAATTTATTTAATTTAGACGAAAAATTGGACGAGTTTATCAAGGAAGGTAAAATTAAAAAGCAAAAGAATAATTATGAATTAAATCTTGACGAATTAGGCTATGAAAAATTATTAGGCTCCGGAATCATAACCAAACCTGTTAAAGTTACTGTTAAAGAGGCAACGGAAAAAGCAATTTCGAAGATCAAGGATGCTGGTGGAAAAGTTAACATTATTAAGGCCAAATAACCAAAAAGTTCCTTATTACATAACATTGAGTGATCTCACATGGTAGGCGAGAGCATAGAACGAAATAAAAACTGGGCAATACCACTTTTTATTGCCTATATTATCATATTATTGATCTATTTTTCTTTCTACTGGACCTCAAATGATATCCTGGGCGCTATCCTATATCCTCTATTAATCGGTCTTACCATTGGCTTGGTTTATCTCATTGTCTCTTACAAGGGTGAAAAAAGTAGATTGTAT
>CBFDAW010000109.1:0-7758 GCA_965602865.1 uncultured Thermoplasmata archaeon | reverse complement strand
ATCGTCCGGATAATGCTAAATTCCACGATTACTCCATTCTTTTGTAATAGTTTCGCATAGAATTCATTTGGATAACTGTCTTTAGAGGCTTCGATAATAAACTCAAGCATCGCCTTTTTTATCCCCCATACCTTACGTCTTTTGTTGGTTTTACCTCCTATTTGTTCTGACCGTTTTGGTGGAATTTTAATTTTAAAATCATCTTTTTTTTTTAGCAAACCCATATTATCTTTTCCTTTTTCAAGCTCGATTTTTATTCATTAACATTTTTTAAATATATAAACACGGGTATTTAATTGGTCATTTAGGCTGTTAATTTGTCTTCGATGGATTTATAAAAATTCGGTTCGAATCTCACGAACTCCGCGGGGATTTCCGCAGAAGAAATCTCTACAACGTCCTTTGGCGTAATTTTGTATCTTACTTGGCCGTCGATTACCAGTACCGAGTTCCCTCGGGACTCCATTAATTTAATTGTGATGACTGAGTTACTAGGCACCACAAGCGGTCGTGCCGAAAGTTTGAATGGTGCGATAGGGATTATTAAAAACGCATCTACTTTCGGGTCCAAAATAGGCCCGCCTGCACTCATTGCATATGAGGTTGAACCCGTGGGGGTACCTATTATAATGCCATCGGCATGAACACTTAAGGCTTGTACACCATCTACTTGAATAAGATACAAACGCATTTTTGCGATATCTGCAGTATGGATTACTGCTTCATTGGTTGCAGGTTCTAGGACTTGATCATTCAATAGTGTTTTTAATCTTACGCGTTTATCAATTGAATAATCTTTATCCAGGATCCGCTTAAGGCTATTTAATGCATCATGAATATGAACTTCTGTTAAGAATCCCACAACACCTGCGTTAATACCAAAGATCTTAACATTACATTTGTGCAATGCTCGTAAGATTGTACCATCACCACCGATAGCGATCATCATGTCCAAGTTAAGGGCGTTGAATTCCGAAAGAGGTACGGCTTTTACATCCTTTAAATCCGATTTTTTATTTAAAACCTCACCAATCTCATCAGTTATAATCAATTCAATTTTATCTTTTAAATAATCTATAACCTTTCTTGATTCTTCGACAGCATTTTTAATATGTGGATTTACCACCAAGCCAATTCGCATTCTGTGACTACCTTAAATGTTAATGATCGTAAATGATTGAATTAGAATCAGTTATTTATTATATTTAATTTTCTACATGATTAAAATCAATTGGACAGAGTATCAAACTTAAAAGGTTAAAAAAAAATGATCATTGGATTATATTTATTATTAATTCAGATCCTTTTACTTTCATATTATTTTACATCAGAATTTATAATATCTTTTCCAAAAAATTAATATTCAATTAATATTTATCTACTACTATCCTTTCTAAAAAAATTGTGAGTAGGATTGGCGATTGGTATATGGATAAGATCAAAAGCGGTGTTTATGGGTTAAACACATTACTAGACGGCGGAATAAATGAACATTCTACCACCGTAGCTATCGGTGCTTCGGGTGCCGGGAAAACCACCTTTGCACTACAATTTATCATGCGTGGTATGGAGGTGGGTGATGATGGTGTTTTTATTAGCCTTGATGAGAACCAGAAACAAATAATTATTGAAGCGGAAGCCATGGGCTGGAAAAATATACATAAATACATTGCTGATGAGAGGTTGGTATTTATAGATGCTAGCGGCGAACAATTCTCTAATTTCATAAAAGTTGAACTGCCAGATTTCATAAATGAATGGAAAGGTACAAAATCAAGGATCGTGATCGACCCGCTGACACCTGTACTATGGGCAACGAAAGAGAAATATGAACAGCGTGAATTGCTATCATTTCTACTAAAAGAGGTCCGAAAAGTTGGTACCGCACTTTGCACCCTTGAAGAACATGGTGCTACTGGGGATTTATCCGGTACTGAAACTATTATTCCAATGTATATTGCTGATTGTATCATTCATTTAAAATACCATACATTAGGTAACGACGTGATAAGAAATCTGCAAATCGTAAAATGTCGAAGTAGTAAGCACAGTGAAAAAAGCCATCCGTATCGTATAGTAGGTGGTCTGGGCTTGATTGTAAAACATCGTGGTCTACCGGTAAAGAAAACCAATAAAATCTCAAAAGAATTGTTTGCACAATTCAATACTCGCGCTGGAAAACTACCGAAAGATGTCAAGAATAGGGTCACGAATGCGTTAAATACACTTTCGGACTATGATCTTCGTGATATTGACCCAAAACAGCTACTTGATGATATTATCAATGAATATAAACGATAATCTTTAAATTTCCTATTTGTTTTATTTGGATCCTGGTTTTCAATATGATTAACTCAACTCATAAAAAAAATAAACACAAAAAGAGCTTTGCAAAAGCATTTAAGCTGGATATTGGTCGTGAAAAAGAGGTTATTGATGAAAAGTGGGATGTACAAACTGGAAAATCTTTGCTTATGAATTCTACCAGACAAAATATTTTCAAATATCTATGCGAGTATCCATGCAGTACTTTAAGCACCGTTGCCCATGATATTCAGCTTACGCCGCCATCAACTACCTGGCACTTAAAATTACTATTGGAACGTAAGTTAATTACTGAAAAGAAGGTAGGAAATCAGAGAGTGTTTTACCCACTGGAAATGATCGATCAAAATACCATACCTATTCTATCATTGCTTGCGAATCCGAAAATTCAAAAAATCTTCATCAAAATTGCGGACTCACCCGGCATTGGTCAAAAAGAATTGACCGAGGTATTCAAATCAAGCCATCAATCAATAAATACTTATACAACCAGGTTAAAAGATAAAGGTATTATCAAAGTGGTCAAAGATGGCAAATTTACCCGATATTACCCTACATCAAAACTGAATGAATTGGAGTCGACTCAGAGGAAAAAACTGAAAGAATTTAGGAAATGGATTATTAAGGCGTTTAAATTTGATGGTATAAATCCAAAATTAATTCGCGTTACTGATCGACAATTAATGCTCCAAATCACGTCTGGGAAAAATATTAAAAGTATCAAATTATCAGTGAATCCATTTCATACTATACTTCAAAATAGGTCACGATTTTTGGCAGAGCTATTAAATATGAATCCTAATCTTTGAAATATTTGAAACACATTAAATAATGTAATACATATGTCCGAAACACTTAGTAACGTGACTGTAATTGTTACATAACAATTATATACTCTCGTTATAATAATTAATAATAATGCAGCTAATCAATATTTATAGTGAACGATCTCAGTATAATTTTTCAGTATCTCTGGACACTGTAATTGTGATTGAGCAATTCTAACTTCAAGAGTGGAAAGATTAAGAGTTGATCAGTGATGCCCAAATCCAAATTAGAACTATTGGCAATGCTCAAAAGTGAACTTATAGAGTTAGCAAAAAGTGAAGAAGTAAAGATTAAATCATATTGGACAAAATCCAAAATCGCTAACGCTATTTTACATTCTGGGAAAAATTATTCTGCAAAAAAGGAAGGAATTGCTAAGGATTTTAAAAAGCGTTGGATGGAGCTTAAGGATGAGGGGAAAAAAGTAAAAGTGCATCCACTGCACCCCGCTGAAGAAAGAATATCTAGGCTAATTAAAAAACCAATAACCGAAGAAGCACTCCGTAAAGAATTAATGAGTGAGACAGAAAAAATCGAAGCTTTCATGGCAAAGGAACTTATCGATAAAGGTGTTACTTTCGAAAAACGTAAGAAAGAACAAACAGAAAAACAATTACTTAGAGAACTGAATTTGGAAACCGCAAAATTAGATAGAGACATGATGCAGAAATTTAAAAAGGCACATATTGGAATTGGAGATTTTGAAAAGAAACAGAAAAAACCCTGGGAGCCATCAACGCCCCCCAGTAGAGAAAAAGCACCCCCTCAAAAGCTCAAGGGTCTTGACTTTTTTAAAATGGATAAAAAAACCGAAATAAAGTCCTCTTCGGAAAAAATCGCAGAATTTCGGGGTAAGCTTGGTTTATCGCCAACTAAAAGGGATAAAGGATTGATCCCTGGTAAGGGTTTGGTCAATGGAAAAGGATTAATTAATGGTAGAGGATTGATAAATGGTACAGGATTGATCAATGGAAAGGGATTGGTAAATGGTAAAGGATTAGTAAATGGTTTTGCTCCAAAAGGGTTAATTAACGGTAAGGGTCTGGGAAGGATTGCTCCTAAAGAACGCGTTTTCGGTGCTCAACCCCACCGTGTTAATGGTAAAGGGATCATAGACACTTTGCGGGGGGGGAAAACTAGTGCCTATGGGCTAACTAATGGCCTATCTCGAAAGGCGTTATTGGGTGGGAACGGACTTACTGATGGTAATGGATTAACAAATGGTAATGGGTTGACAAACGGTAGTGGATTGTCAATACAATTCGTTAAAAGTGATGCTACCGCGCCCAATAAAATTGTACGACGACTGGCACGAATTGACATAATTCAAAATCGATTCCAGCGTGAGCGTATGGCAATTATTTTGGTAATAATCGCGCTGCTTATGGCGCCAGTTTTATTTTTCATGGTTGGGTTAGAATCCGAAAAGAGAATAGAAATCGATGGTGAGTTCGATGATTGGGGGAAAGTTTCGAAATTTTCAGATAATAAATACGATCAAATAATGAACCAGAATATTAATATTATTGAATATTCTGTAGCCGAAGAACATGGGGAGTTATCAATATATTTAAAGACCCAGGCGGACATTTTTAAAGGTTATTCGACAAAGAGTGCATTTGCCCCTGAGATCTTGAATGTGTTCATCGATTCAGATTCTAATTCTACCACAGGATATAAATTGTACGATTTAGGAGCTGATTACAGATTAGAACTATCTGGGTGTAATAATGATATCCGGACTAAGTCAGTATATAAATTTATGATGAATGGCGATAATAACGAATGGAATGACTGGGAATATCTAAGGAGTTTTGATGTTAAACACCACGATACTCGGTTAGAGGCTATGATTAAATTTGAAAATATTGATATGGTTGACCCATATGATACTCGATTACTCTTCGTGTTTAAAGATTATCTCGAAAATGTTGATTACTCGGATACTATCATAAGTCCACGCAAGCCTGCGTTATTAATTACAGAATCAATATTAGCACCTGATTTCATAATGTTTAATCAAACAAATGTAACCTTTCTGAAATTAGGATTGGAAACCAACAGTAAGTCGCTGGAGATTAATAAATTAGATTTTATAATGACGGGGTCGGTTGATTCTGATGTATTGAATAAAGTGAATTTTACACTATGTTTGGATCAAGATAAATCAGAATCATATTCTAATGGTGAAGAAAAATTGTGTTTTGGAAACATCGCCGATATTAACAACAAAGGCAAGCACAAGACCAACAACAGGGTTAACAATACTCATTTTTCATATATATTAGATGAAAGTCTGGTAATAAAAAAAGACCAGCTGATTGATTTACTGCTGATGATTGATATTCCAAAGGGTTTGACAAATCATAGTACTATTGGCTTTAAAATTAACCCCGTGAATTCTGATTTAACAATAACTCGTACAGTGGAAACCATCTTGCCAATTGGTTGTTATTCGCCAAGTACATATATTGGAGCTATCCCGGATACGATTATAATCGATGGTGCATTCGGTGATTGGAAATGTATTCATGAATTCGTTGATTCTGACTATAGAACCCCCGCCAACCCTGATGTGGATATTAATCAATATAAGATCCATCAGCGCAAGGATAAGCTGTCATTTTTCTTCGAGGTGGATGGTGCGCTATTCGGCGGTACTTCTGTGGTGATTACACCTAACCTTATCTCAAGATCTCAAGAAATAATCGATACAGATGATGATGGTGTACCCGATGAGATCGATCCGTATCCAGTTCGTAATACTGATTCGGATTTTGATAATTGGTCAGATGATTTTGAAGATATAATCAGTAAAACCAATAAATCGAACCCCGACACCGATGGTGACGGTTATACCGATGCGATCGATATCGCGCCGTTTGATCCCACAATTCCACCCATCCCAGAAAAAGTTACATTTATGGATGGGAATGATACCGCAATAATCTTCATAGATGCAGATCAGAACATACGCACCGGTTTTATGGTACCAGGTACGATGATCGGTGCAGAATATATGCTTCGAGCACATGGTAAATATGGTTACATAATTAATTGCAGTTTATTCGAATTCTACGGCAACAATCGAAAGAATTTAAATAATTTCTCATTTTCTAAGATCGTGGAAGTAGGTACGGATGCCCATCGGCTAGAAACCTCGCTGGTACTTGCGGATATCAATATTACCGGCATCCGTGGTGTTGATGTAGTGTTTTATATACATGATTGGGATCGGAAAAATGAGGATACCACGGATGGGATATTAGCCAGTGATGTGGGTCTTAAACCTACTCCAAATAATATCATGATTTTAAACCCGATATCCACCCCTAAAACCGGAAAGTGGTATGTTAACTTTCAAACCGAAGGTACGGGTACTCTACGTTTTGGGAATTTTTCATTTCCGAATGATGTAGATTTTAAAGGATTATACTATTTAAAAAAAGATTTAAAAATAGATGAGCAAATATATTATCGAGTACCCGTAGAAATTGATATTTTTAATCAAACTATTAATTCTGATTGGCGATATAAGTACGGTCTGGTGATTTTTGAACCCAGAACAGATGATGAACATTTGATCAGATTTGATTTCGGTAATACAGAATATGCAATCATGAATGCAAGTAGTGACGCCAGGGCGGATTGGATTTATGAATTGAATTCCGGTGATCTCAGTAATCTTAGTAGATTCGGCAGATATGGCAGCCGAGCCCCACCAGAGCAAACTAAAACACTATACCTTCTGGATAACGGCACAAATGATATTTTGAACACTACATTAGGCACTGGACAATCATCGACAAATGTCAGAGTGGGAAATGGTCAAACGAATGACTGGATACAAACACCATTATTTGCCAGTGATTTCAATCTTACAGGGACTGCTACGGTTTATCTTTATCTCGACCCGACATCGGCAACTGGTTGGTTTAATCAGGGTTGGCCGGATTTGACGGTCACACTTACGCATGGCACTACGACTATTGGTTCAGATACTATTTCCGATATCAACACCGCAGGATGGTATACATTTATTATCTCACCGTTAGTTTCAAATGTTCCTGAAAATACCGCTATTAATCTTGAAACGTATGTTACCAGTGCCGCAGGAGGTTGGTTTGGTAGTGCAGGGTGGGTTGACGTTTATTATAGTTCTCCAACATACAATTCCAGAATGATTTTGAAAACTGACACGTATATCCACGTAAATTGGATAAAGACATATAACCAAACAGGCAACGAAACCATTATGTTTGACCCCGGGGATAATATTACTATTCGTGCAAATATTACCGATTCGCTTGGTGTATATGATATTAAATATGTAAACGCTACCATGCTAATGCCAGATGACTCGATCAATCCTGCATTACACGATGTTGAGATGACGACGGTATATTCCGAAGATTCCACGGCGCCATATTTTTGGAGGATTTATGAATATAATTACACCATCCCATCTTCTTTTCCAAATGGTTGGTATACGATTTGGGTAAATGCAACCGAATCAAATGATGTTATTGATGCTAAATATATGAACTTCATTATTCCTCCAGTGCTAGGTGTTACAATATTCCCTGACCAGGTTAAATATATTTC
>CBFDAW010000108.1:0-7763 GCA_965602865.1 uncultured Thermoplasmata archaeon | reverse complement strand
ATCAAAAATACCTTGGTGGAAGAAATGGTTGGATCGGTTTATGAAGAAATTAATTGGTAAATGGGTTCTCCGTGGCTATTTATTGACCGATGATGCAGGGAACTCGATCAATCTGACTCTAAGTGTAAAGGATCGATATGGGCTTTGGTTTAAACATGAGAATGTAAAGATCTTGAATATCACATACAATAATAAAACGCCCATAACACCGCCGGCGAATAATTATGATGTATCCTATCGATATTCATGGTGTACTGGCAAAATCACTCGGTTATGTCAATATATAAATGTATATTCTCAATTCAAGGTCTTATCCAGTTATTATAATATAAGCTGGTGTGGAAAATTGTTTAATATGTCAAATAAAACCCGCCTATTCATAACAAATGAGACAAGTGGTTGTTGGAAACTTAGACTGCTTTACGCAAAGAAACAGATACTACCTGGGCTGCGAATAGTTGAACTAATAACTAATGATGGAAAAATAGAATATCAATATTAAAATGAATGGAAAATCCAAACTAATTATTTATTGATTTTATACGAAGTTGATAATGTTTAATAAATAATAGTGATGAATATAAAAGCGGGTTACAACTTTGTAATTATATTGAACAAAAAATAAATTCTAAATATTTAAATATACTTAGATATATTTCGAGTCAAGAGAAAATAAGAAGCAGAAGATTGTATAATTCGAATAATTAATTTATGGTCTATTTATTTAATAAACCCAATTATGTCCATTATATTAATTTCAAGCCCGAGATTTTTCAAATTATTATTACAATTTAAAATCCTTTTATTTCTAGAATACTCTTAAGTTTATCATCGAGAGGATATTAAATGAAAAAACATATAGTATCCATTATTGTAATAGTTCTCATTCTTTTCAATATAATTTTAATTTACACACCAGAAAATACAACTAAAGGTACAAATGTGAGCGGGACACAAACCGGTCTTTGGGCTATCACAGGGAGTCCATATATCGTAACTGACGATGTAAAAGTTCCCTCACATAGTTTTTTGGATATACAACCGGGTGTGGAAGTTAGGTTTCAACTGGATACTAAGATGACAGTAATGGGCACCTTGTATGCAAATGGTACTGCCTCGAACCAAATTATATTCACATCTGATTTACTATCACCCTATATCTATTGTTGGGAAGGTGTTCATTTTAAGACTTTGGGTAATGGAAGGCTTCAAAATTGTAGCATTTCATGGGCTAGAAACGGTATTAATGCAAAAGATACCTATATGATGTCCATTAAATATTGTAATATCTATAATTGTGATAATGGTACACGATTTAATGGTGTGACAAGGTCAAGTGTAGAAAATTGTAGAATCCACGATAATATGAACAACGGTTTCCAGTCGAAATGGGGTTATGGATATATTCGGGTCATGAACAATACTTTCTATAATAATGCAAAAGCAGTCAGGTTCGTGGATACCTGGTTGAGCATAATTGCGAATAATACGATATACAATAACATGCGCGGGATTCGGTTAAAAGGGACTTATAATTGCTTGGTGATTGCTAATACTATTAATGACACCCATTTCCCTTCACCGGTACCCGATCATTGGGAGACGGATAATTTTGGTATTGGACTTAACCGATCTATTTCGAATTTGGTTGTTAATAATAAAATTACAAATACAACGGATCACGGAATTAAACTGAAATATTCCTCATATAATAATACCTTCGATAAAAATTACATAGAAAATTGTACCGGATATGGTATTTACCTCTTTGATAGGTGTATGGCTAATTATTTCAATAATACTTCCATCATCAATACAAATAAATCAGCAATAATGTTAGAATTAAAGTGTAATGGGAATTTATTTACGAATAATTCTATTACAAAATTCAATGATCGCTATGGTGTGGAATACCAAAATGAGTCCTACTGGAACTGGTTTCATTCAAATAACAAAATAAATACTGTTCCTTTACGGATTTATTATAACGTCCCGGGAAATATTATTACTTCGGAGATAAAAGGCGCATCCGTAAGCGAACCGTTGATGACGAACCTGGGGCAGATTGTAATTATCGATTGTGTGAATTTTAGTATCCACTCTGCCATAATAGCCAATGGTCAGTCAGGAATATTCTTATATGAAGCAAATGTTGGAACCATTGTAAACTCAACGATTAATAACAATAATGATTATGCTATCCATTTTGGTTATTTTTCTACAAATATTACTGTTGCTAATGCATCATTAACGATTCCATTTCTAGGTCTTGGGTATTTTTATTTAGATGAGTATGCAAACGCATCTATCCTCAATACAACTTTCGACCAGTCCAAGGTGGTTTTTGAGCCACATTCAAGCTTATTGATCCAGTGGTACCTGCATGTGAAAGTGATTGATTCCAGCACCTCACAAAATGTTGCAGATGCGAAAGTTAGAGTTACCAACCAAGGCGGGGAATTGGTATATAACGGCTCAACAACCGATCAAGGTGTAGCCCGATTTATCCCCTGTACACAAAAGATCATCCGTGACGAGCAAGAATTCCCGGCTACTCCACATAATGTAACTGCGATCAAAATACATTTTCAACCTGGTTATGCTGGTTCTGGGGTTGTAATGGATGAAAGCAAATGGGTAACTGTGGAACTTCAGGATAACCAACTACCCAGCCTCGCCGGTGTAATTGATCCGCCAATTACACATAATCGGACACCAAGACTAAGTTGGTTGCCGGGTACTGATCCCGATTCCGATCTTCTCCTATACTGGGTCAAACTATGGAATAATAAACAGCCCAATATAGTAATTGAAGAAAATTGCACCCATAAAACAGAGTATAATGTGAAAACTAACCTGTCCTACGGTGAAAGATACACGGTAGAACTAACCGCTTCCGACCCATATGGTGGTTGGTCAAACTCATTAACAGGTTCGTTCAGTGTAATAAATCAACCACCGGAACCACCTGAGATTTTAATTAAACCCCTACAATCTGATACTACACCATCAAAAAATGATGACTTGAACTGTACGATAAAAAAACCAAGTGTTGACCAGGATGACAAACCTAAGGATATAATTAAATATACGTACCTGTGGTATAAAAATAATATATTCCAGGAGAATTTATCTGTCCGGAATACTTCTAAATTATACCATGTATTAAGCAAAAACTATACCGAAACCGGAGATGTATGGACCGCTGAGGTATTAGCAACCGATGGTTTTGAAATGGTCAAGGCAGAACCACAGATACGCGAGATCAGGAATAATCCGCCGCGGGTGAAAAAGACAATTCCGATTTTAAATATTATGGAAGACACACTCGATAGTAAATCAATCAATCTACAAGATATATTTTATGATGATGACGGTGAATCTCTAAAATTCAGTTATAATATAACCAGCGATAATATTTCAATCCGGATTTTTCAGGAAAACGGTACGGTGATTATAACCCCGAAACCAGATTGGAATGGTTTTGAGAATGCAGAATTTTTTGCAAGTGATGAGGAAACATTTGCATATATAAAAACCAAGATTAAAGTTCTCCCCGTAAACGACCCACCCGAGGTTGAGATCATATTACCAAGAACTAATAAATATTTTATATATAATTTAACCCGTGGAATTAGTCTGGTGGGCGCTTATGACGATGCAGACATTCTTTACGGTGATGTGATCAACCTGACTTGGACTTCGAATATCACTGGCGTTCTTGGTTACGAATCGCAATTAGACGATGTTATCTTACCAATTGGTGATCACAGTATCGAGTTCATTGCAAAGGATTCAGAAAATGTAATGGATATTGATACCATAATTGTGCATATAATCAATATGACAGATCTAAACTTTACGATCCCGGAAGTTAAACTATTGAGACCATATAATAACGAAACCATTAATAAAACAAGTATAATGCTATCTTGGAAATTGGCAAATTTAAATGCCAGTGATATTGAGCGCGTTTTATTCGATGTATATCTTGATACCTCGCCTATTCCAAGTAATCTGGTAATTAGCGAATACTTGGATCAAAATATCACCGTTACTGAATTAAAGGACAATACCACATATTATTGGATTGTAATACCCTATCTTGATGAGTTTCAAGGAATTTGTATCGATTGGGTGTGGAATTTTACTATTGATTTGAATTTCACTTCATTATTTGGAGTCGAATTGAGCATGACAGAAAAAGAGCTTAGTATAGAGGCGGGGGTGCCAAAAGTGTTCAATTTCACTATTAAAAATACTGGAAATATCGTAGATAAATTCAGACTCTCCCTTTGGTTTAGAGAGAATAATACACTCTTAAATTATACCATTTTGGAAGTAAATAATATTACCCTCCAATCTCTATATTATACAAGAATTAATCTAACATTTAATATACCTAAAAATTATACTAGTACTAAAGATACTATGATATTAAAAGCAGAATCAATAATTGGTCCCGCACTTACAAATATTACCCGAAATATAACGATATTAGGTATTGAAGGTTCTCCTGTTGTGGACGCGCCAGCAAAAATACCAGAGAGCTTTATGAATATGCTACTATTTCTTATTATTATTTTGATAGTTATAGCTGTAATTCTAATTATTTTAATAATGATCTTAATGCTTTGGTTCAAACGCCAGGCAAGAATGAACTACCCCATCAAAGCTAAGACCGTAGTCCGAAAAGAACGAACTTTATCGAAGGGCACAGAGTTACGCACCGCCCAACCAGAAGTCCCCATTCAAACTGCCAAACCAATTATGGATAAACCGCCGAAAGCTAAGCCCGCACATCCGGTGGTGAAAGGTGCGAAATTGGCGGCAGTTACACCAATTCGAATAACTTCGATTTTCCCGGAAAGTCCCAGGGATGAGTCAGAGACAGAAGAAAAAACGAAACCGGTGGCAAAACCGGTTCAGCGCGAATCGGAATTCAAACAAAGCACAAAAACAGAAGAAGATTCAAATGAATCAAAGAAACCAAAAGATTAATAAAAAAATGGGTGGGGGAAATTTATCTCTCAAATATAATCGATAAACCAAAATTTATTTCACATCCATTCCCGTGTTAATTCATCTATATTATCAAAATCCTTATCTTCAGTAACTATTGTGAACACACCGTGTAAAAGTGCACAGGCTGCATGAATTGAATCCCTGGGGTCTAATTTCAGATTATTTATCAATTCAAAAGATTTCCAAACCACTTCATCAGTCACTGATAAAAATCGTAAATTCGGCATCTCCAGTAATGCCTCGGTGGCAACAACTGCTGCTTTAAATCCTTTCTCTCGTTTAACCTTCCAAAAGAATTCGTCATATGTTAATGTTGAAGTAACTCCAGATATCTTCCCGGATTCTATTTCCGATATTAAGCCTCTAGCCCAATCACCTTTTTTTCCACTATTTAATGTAGCATAAATGAAAAAATTCGAATCAAAATATCTCATTTCAAGCGCTCCTTAAGTATCTCATCGTGATCCTTATCTGAATCAACTTTACCTGAGAATGGTTTACCAGAGTCTGCAATCTCTTGAAAGATCAATGCGGTATGTCCATGAGATTTTTTAATAATCAATTTATCACCTTCTAACAAGAAATACACCTCATCGCTAGGGTATATTTTTAAACTCTTTCTAAAGACTGCAGGGATCACTACCTGGCCTTTTGGTCCAACGGTCATACTTATTTCCAGCATTTTGTCACCATGGTTAATATTGTATAACTAACATTTATACTTTTGTATTACTATCTGTTGTACGTATGTGTGACTCGTAGTTATACTTTATTTTCTGTTATATCCACTAGTTCAAAATTCATTGATATTAAAGTAATGAAATCCATACTATTATCACGAATAGACCAATCAATATTGTAATCTTTTTCCGTTAACTTAATCTATCTGGAGCGGTTTCTCCTTATTTATCAAATTTTAAGGTGTTCCCCATGAATCCACTCCTATCAGGTGTAAGAATATTGGACCTTACTCGAATGCTAACCGGCGATTATGCGGCAATGTTATTGGGTGACCTCGGCGCCGAGGTTATCAAGATCGAAGCTCCGGGCACTGGCGACCCGTTACGGCAGATGCCGCCGCATTTCCTCGAAGGTGAGAGCGCATATTTTTTAAGCATAAACAGGAGCAAAAAAAGTATTATCCTCGACTTGAAAATTCCTGAGGATAAACAAAGATTTTACGAGCTGGTTAAAAAGAGTGATGTGGTTTTCGATAATTTCCGCCCGGGTATACTGGAGAAATTAGGTGCGGATTACGAAACATTGAAAAAACATAATCCCAAGATCATTTGCTGCAGTATTTCATCGTACGGTAAAACCGGTCCTTATAAGAACCAACCCGGGTTCGACCTGGTGGTCCAGGCACTCTCCGGTTCCATGAGCATCACGGGCGATCCGGGGCATGCCCCGGTTAGGTTGGGTGTACCCATGGGTGACCTAGCAGGGAGCATGTTTGCAGTGTTCTCCATAGCAAGTGCACTTTATCAGCGCGAGCAAACTGGGGAGGGCGCAAACATCGATATCAGTTTATTGGATTCCCTGGTATCAATGTTGACCTATGTAGCAGAGTATTATTTCATCGGCAACCAGGTCTCCAAGCCAATCGGTTCCGGGCACATGTCGGTGGTGCCGTACCGCGCCTACGAGACTAAGAACGGTTATCTTGTGATCGCGATATTTGTGGAGAAGTTCTGGCAAATTTTATGTGATGTGATCGGTGAGCCACAGCTCGGTGACGATGAACGATATAATTCAACCGCCAAACGCCTGGAAAACCGTGCAGATGTCGATAAACTACTTGAAGATAAGTTTAAAACCAAAACCAAGGAGGAATGGGTCGAGATGCTCCACAAAGCCGGGGTACCTGCCGCACCGGTGAACAGGATCGATGAGGTGTTCAAAAATGAGCAAGTGCTGGCGCGGAACATGCTCGTGGAGATTATGCATCCCAAGTGCGGTAAGTTCAAAATGGTCGGTAACCCGGTCAAGGTTGAGGGGGTAGCAGAGGAATTTATGCCACCGCCGTTACTCGGTGAGCATACTGCTGAGGTGATGGAGAAATTACTAGCGAAGCGTAAGGATAATCGGAAATAGTGAGTAATTACAGTTATGTCAGTAAATAAGGTCAATTGTGCAAAGGGGTTTTAAATGCCGTTGTAGGTATAGGAAAGTGTCAATATCGAATTTATTATACAGCTGACTGCTTATAACTTTTTTTTGTCCCCTATTGCCAGAGTCAGATAGATCTATTTCTCAGCTTTCCGCTGGCGGATCTCTTCGATCAATACAGGTATGATCTCATTACAATCACCCACCAGTCCATATTGTGCAAATTGGAATATGGGTGCATTCGAGTCTTTATTAATTGCCACAATTATCCCCGAGCCGCGCATACCCACTGTATGCTGGATCGCACCACTGATCCCGCATGCAAAATATAGTTTTGGTGAGACAGTAATACCACTTTGTCCGACCTGGACCGATTTAGGTCGCCAGCCAAGATCGATCACCACCCGCGAGGCGCCGACCACACCACCTAGCTCCTTAGCCAGGTCATCGAGCTTGTTAAATTCCTCTTCTGTGCACATGCCCCTACCACCGGAAACCACACAGTCCGCCTCATCGATCTTTTTAGTGCCCTCTAACGTAGTTTTGATGATCTCCCGAACCTTGGTACGCAGCCCCTTGGCATCAAGTGAGACCTCTTCTTTGATTACCTCAGCGCTCCTGCTCTCATC
>CBFDAW010000107.1:0-7771 GCA_965602865.1 uncultured Thermoplasmata archaeon | reverse complement strand
GGGGCTTGTTTGGTTCTTTTCTCTAAATAAAAATATATTATATCTTGGATTAGCTTTAGAAAATATATCCCTAACTCTACAAAGTATCTCAGTATGTTTTATTGTTTTCAATTTAGTAGAGTTTGGAATATCCTTTTGTTGGATTTCGATATTATTATCAATTTCAATATTTTTTTCTTTAAAGAATTGAGATGTTAAATACCTCAGCCTTTTACGCCAATATTCAATATCTTCAACAGATACAAAGTCTTGACCTCTAGCATCCATACTCCATTTAATATGTGGCAATATTTCTCTTTGAACGTTATGACCCCTTTTTATTGAGGATTCAAAATCCCTAATTGCGTAACTACCATTATGTGAATAACTCAAATGTACTAATTTCTTAGAATTTAATTTTGGAATATATATAATCATTCTTTTCGTAGTAATTTTATCACTCCTCCCCTACCCCCGACGGCGTCACACCCAGCACTACCGCCAGCTCATCTAAGAATTCTCGAAATTTTGTCTCATCTTTAATTTCATTAAAGAAAATTGCCATCACATAATGCCCTTCCATCTTTGCTTTTGTTCTTAAATATTTATCACGTTTCTTCCGTTCCGGGTCATCATGATAGGTTGTTGAATCGATGTAGATCAGCACATCTTTACCCTTATTAGCGCCTGGATACGCAAAATCCGGACGTGTATAATCACCACCAGGTAAATTCATATCATATTGTTTCACCGGCTCTGGAAAGCCTGCTTCTTTTATTTTTTCAAAAAACAATTTCTCTGCTGGACTTTCTTCATCTGGTCCTTTTATTATACTCGTTCCAGCATTTAGTGATACCTCATTTTCTACCTTTACATTATCGTTAATTTCTGATAATAGATTAATCGCTAAATGTCTGTCAAGGTCATCATGATATTGCTGGTTTCTGAAATGCAGCATACACGAGTAACACGCTTTTTCACAATCGCATTTTTCTTTCAACGCTTTAGTAGCACGTTTAATCACTGCTGGGAAAAAGCCAATGATTTGATCTAAAAACCCTGATCCACCAGGCATTGGATCATAAAGAACTGCCCAATAACAATCCTTATCTGATGCCGCGCAAAAAACATCTAATTCTGTCGCCCCCATATCCAATAATAATCTAGCACCAATACGAAGACTCTCAGCAAGATTAATTGCATCATTAGCAGTTGTATATGGCCCTATTGAAACAGTATCAGAAATCATTTCAGTGTGCAAACCAAACCAATTCGGTTCTTTACCGCATTTATTTTTATGGCCTTCGATAAATCTTTGCATATTACCTTCTGAAGTAAACGGTGATCTGGTTTCACCGCATATTGGACAAATTAAAAATCCGAATTGTCCTTTGGCAAACAATCTTTTCGGGCCAATATTAACTAGTCTTACACCTTGCCTAACCCGATGTCGAATAGTTTTCTGCCCCACAGAGCCGTCATAACCACCTCCATGCTGCACAAGTAATGATCCAAATATATTCATTCCAACTCGTCTTCTTATATCTCTTTTATCATCAATAGTCTGTGCCTTATCCATTTCGACTTCTGCAAGAGGAATCGAATAAAAATCTTTACCATCATGTGGTGTTTCATCCATTTCAGATTTACTATAAACCGCACCTAATCCTGGATCATAGAATAGAGATATGCTTAGATCCTCAGATGTAGTTACATCACCAGTTACTTTATAAAAATTTATTTTTCTGGGTATGAATACATTTTTATTGGCATACACAGCATTTGCAGGTGTTAACTCCCGCAATGCTATTGAAACCGGTCGCACTATCTCTTGATACGGGTCAAAACACTGCGCCACGCAAGAGTCCCTTGATAATGCATATCCCGGTAGAAAACCATCTTCACTCAAGAAAGATAACGCATACGTCCTCTGATCTTCGATCTGCATAGCTTCCCTAGCATTTTCATACCTTTTTCTTTCAAGTTTTTCTTCCTCGGTCATACTTGAATAATCGCCAACTTTATCACGAATTTTTCTGAGAATTCTATTATAGGTGTTAATCTGATTCCATAGCCTTGAAATATGCAGTTGTAAAGTGTTTGGCATTTCATCAACATAGTCATTTAAAATATCTAACTCAACAAACCCAAGATCCTCCTCGGGCCATGTATCATAAAATGTAGATTTTATTCTTTCATTGATCAGATCTCTATTCGTGGTTACTAAGCTCTTTAGTTTTGATACATCGAATGGTGCTTGAAAATATTTGTATCTATATTTACCCTCATCAGAAGTTGGTATTTTTTCTGAGAAATATTTCCAAATAAATGTGGGAAAAACATCATCCAAAATGTCTTTTTCTTTATCTTTGCACATTTCTCTCAAAGTGGTTAATACCGTTGAATGCACATGTTTTTGAATTAAAGGTATATTTGTTAAACTAAATGCAGGCAATCTAACCTCGCCAGAGATCATAGCTGGAGGATCTTTAAAGAAATACCTGTCATGCTGTGATGAGCGGCAGTATGTAAAAACAACAGCGATCCTATGCCTCCTACCCGCGCGACCAGAGCGCTGAATATAATTAGCTGGAGTTGGTGGCACATTTCGAAGGATGATCATTTCAAGCTTGCCAATATCAACGCCCAGTTCTAATGTTGGTGTGCAAACTATACAATTAATTTTACCATCGGCTGATTTGAATTCATTCTCATATTTCAGTCTATCTTCTTTAGGTACCTGTGCAGAATGTTCAGCTGTTCTTAATGGAACAAAATTCATCTTAGAATACTGCACTACATCGTAATTTTCCTCATCGCGATTTAAAATCGAGGTGATCCCTTTACAATTATATTCTGGGCATGCGTTGGTTGGTAGGCTAACTGCTTGGGAGGTTCTGCAATAGTTACATGATAGACGTTTATCCACATATGAGAATTTGATCTTATCAATTGAAACCTGATATCCTATTCCTGGAACATCAACTTGCCGTACTTTGCCTTTTGAATATCGAGTTACTTTGGCTGGGACCAATATTTCCCTATCTTTCAACCAGGTTAGTAAAGACTTTAAAAAATCATTGATGCTTTCTGAATTTTGTTTTACCGCTTTTTTCATGATCACCTGACTTGATGAACGATTATTGCTCGATAATAACCCTCTAACATACTTTTGCGAACTGTCATCTCTTCCCTTGTTGATCATCAATACATGTGGAAACTGATATTCTGATGGCGTAATAATACCGCGCCAAACCTCGCGATCGGTATTTTTCCAATGCCTCTGTAATAACGGGTCAGATAGAATTCCTCGACGGCGATAATAATCCAATATTATTTGCACAGTGTTAACTAATTCTTGCTCTTTTAACCCAAATTCAACAGCCCAGCGTTTTATAAAATCATCAATAGTTAAATCCTCATAAAATATCCCAGCCATCCCAAGATTTTCGAGACTTGATCTCTGCTGCTGCTGTGTAGCAAATTCTTCTAATAAGAACCATCTTATTGTCTTTTGATTGTTCTCATCATCCTTATAGAATAATTCTTGGGCTATGGATTCATCCATAAGTTCATCGTTCAATTTCTGAAAACTGAATTTATTTTTTTCATCTTTTGATAAAATTTTGTACAGTAAATGCCGTAACCTAAAACGTTTTGACCGCTCATCCATCCAACCGGCTTGGAATGCCGCATCCTGGCGGTTATCTGCGAAAATTAATACCTTCTGCAAACTCTTTTCCGGCATAATTGCCAGCATTGATTGTGCCAAGATCATGACATCTGATACTTCAGAACTTAATAGATATCTGATTGGTTTTCTCTCACCGCGTTTTGAAGCGCTGCAGGCACGGCACTGAGTTAATTCCCCATTCCAAAGCAGCATTTCTTTTAAAGGTGTTTTTCCTACACATTTATCGTTCAAACATTTATCAGAATTATTCGAATGAATGGTACCACAATGAACGCACATGTAAACTTTTGATTCCTTTTCACCCAGATATTCATCATTTTCAATTAATATTGTATCGGTTAGGTATGCTTCAGTTTGTAAATCAGACGGATTGTCTCGTTCATCTGGCACATGTAATGATCTAATACCAATCCTTCCTTCAGTATCTGCCACAGATTCATCAGTATCCAAAAATGCTCTAAAATAATGCTGACCGCATGATTGACACAAATACAATGGTAATTGAACGAAATTAGATTCAGATTTCCGTTTCTCATCGAATACGATCTTCCAACCGGACTTAGGATCCGCAATACACCATGCACCGCTTAGGCCGCGTAGAAAATAATGCAATTTCGGTCTTAATAATGGCTCATTATCGTCTTTTGCCATTGCACCCAATAGGAGATATGCCATAATCTCAGTTACTAAATCCTCTTCAGAAGCGGTTTTTCTATATTCCAAATGTCTAATTCTGGGTAAAGCTTCACTAAACATAATTGGTCGATCGAATATTTGGTCAAGTGACCTAAAGACTTTATTATTTTGTAAGATTGTAGCCAGTCTCTCCATATTAGTTCTATTGCTTGGTGCCTGATTTCCGCATAATTGCTCAGCATTTGCTAATAATGCATCGGGGATGCTATCAACCTCATCTTGCAGTTGAAGGGTTACTGATGATGTTAGAATGTTATCCAAAATCTCCCGTATGTTCTTGGGCAGTTCTGGTGTATACATAGTAGTTGGCAAAGGTTTAGGTGGTTTGAGTATCTCGGTGACTATCTCGATGGAATCCATAGGTACACCAAATAGTCTGTAACCAAATTTCTTAGTTGCTAATTTAGTATCGATATCATCACCTTCATCAGGGCCAACAGTTGCCGAGGTACCAATACAGATTATATCTTCAGTTTTTTTACCTGTCAAGGTTTTCAAGCGCCGAATCAAACATGCAACCTCGGCACCTAGAACACCAGTATATGTATGCACCTCATCGAACACTAAAAATTTAATCGGCGCATTTCTAAATAAATCTAGATCTTTATCGCGCAAAAGAAGATATTCAAGCTGCTTATAGTTAGTCAACAGGATTCTTGGCTTTCGCTCCTGGATCTCTTCAATGGATACACACTCCTCCCAGGGTAATGATACTTTATCTGGGTCTTTATCATATTGTTCTAATTCTTGTTTTGAATATCTTTCGCTCTGGTTCTTTCTATCAAAACCTTCCGTTCCAATTTTAGGTGTTTCCCCGGTATATTTCCCAAATGTGATCTTTGTTCCCGCAAGCATTGGTCGCAATCTTTTCATTTGGTCATTAACCAGTGCATTCATTGGATAGACCAAAACAGCCGTTACTCCATCTTTTTCTTTATTTTCAAGTTTCTTAAAACAATCGTTTATAATTGGTAGTAAAAATCCCTCGGTTTTACCCGAGCCCGTTCCTGTGGCCACAATTGTGTTCTTACCGTTAACTATCGCTCTGATCGCCAGCTCCTGGTGTTTATACAAGGATTCAAACCTGAATACACCTTTTAATGCAGGATGTAAGTTTAATTCAGGTTCATTAATTAGATCATCTAATATCGGTCCTGATTCAAATGGTTGGTTAAGATAAACATATGGGCCTTTTGACAAAAAGCGTTTACCACCAATATCGTGTTTCACATAATTTTTAAATTGGTTTGCCAGATTTTCATCAGCGATCGGAAATGTTGTTATTAGATATCGTCCGAATTGATCTAATACTTGTTTTCCGAATTGTATAGGATTAAGAGACATCCACTACCCCCTAAATCTTATTATTGGGTGATTATTCTAATAACAGATATTGTTTGCTCTATTCCAGTTTTTGCATCATTTTCATTAGGGATTTCTTTTCCATGAGTGCCATAAGCACTTAAATAATTATAGGTACCTTTTATTGTTCTTTTTCTTGTTTCACTTTTTAATAAAATGTTCAATCCTTCATTCATATTATTGAATCCAGATCTTTTTTTAATTAAATTTTCAATACAATTTCTACATGAAGAAAGAGATTGGCGATAAGCATCTAAGCCACCAGTTTCAAATCGTTCAATTGCACCCAACAACGCTTCTAATTCTATTGGATATTTTTTCAGAAGTTTTTCTGCTTCGTTTGATAGGTGTTTATATTTTGTTGTTTTAGCTTTCTGTAGTTTCTCATTTTTTAATATATTTATTAGATCATTATTATAAACTAAATTATAAGTCTGGAGCTGTTGCAGAGCTCCAAGACCTCTTGAAATCTTTGTTTGGGCTTGTTTTGCACTTTTTGCAGAATTGAATTTTCTGATCAGAACGTTACTATTTCCTTTTTGAGTGAGCTTTGATGTATGATTCGATATATTAACTAAGTCTCGAATAATCTTATTGAGCCATTGCTCAGCTAATTCTATAGTTTGATTTTCTAATATTTGTTTCCTTCTAAAAAGTTCTCCCTTGGCAAATTTCTTAGATGACCTAATTGTCCCTGAGGGCAAATACTCACTAATAAGATAATCTGCCGCAATGTTTCCAAGATCTTTCTTTCTACTTGATTGAATTAATGCTTGATTTATATCATTTAAAAGGGATTTTCCTTCCTGTTCATAACTCTGTAATCTTCTTAATATCTCTGGGTTCAATTACATAATTCCCCCTAAATGAATAATTATTCTGATTATGATAGGAATTGATTAAGCTATGTAAATTTTATAACTTCAAATCTCCTTTTTCACGAAGATAATTACCAGGACCTGTCGCACTATAAGCAGTTGTAAGTATTATTTCAAGTGGCTCTTGAATATTCTCTTCGGATTCAAATTTATCTGCCAGAAGTTTTAGACCTTCACAAAGTTTATCAAAATGTTCAGGTTCTAATTGAACTGTCTGATTTCCACCTTTCATTTGAGTCAATCTATCTAATAACAATACATATGCTGTATTTAATGCAAAATCAGCTAATAACACATCTTTTGAGAATGAATATCTAAATGTTCTACTAGTGATTCCATAGGCGGCTGAAAAATAATATAATTTCTTTTCTGGATTTCCTTCTTTTTTGATTAAATTCTCAACACGACGTAATTCAGAGACTAATTCTTTTCTAAAAAATTTTTCCTGCGGCATTTAAATTTCCTCCAAATCTTTTCATCCAATTGGTTGGTATAATATCAGGTTCAAAATCAGGTTCGATATCCTTTTTTACAGGTATCCAAGATATTTCTTCTTTTTCAAATTGTGATGAGATCGTTGATTCAGGTTTTAATTGTTTTTCAATTGGTGTTATTTTTGGTGCATGTTCTTTCCAGTAATCACTGATCTGGAATAATGTTTCTTCATCCAGCATTTTTTCGATGACAAGATTGTTTAAATTTTCAAATAACGTAATAAATGGTGATTCAAAATTAAGTTGGTAATAAGTGGTTCCTCCACGTTTTTGTGTTATTTTCATAATTCCCCAATCAACAAATTTCTTTATTACATGATCTGCAGTAGGTCTTGAAACACCAACTTCTTCCGCAAGCTCAGTGATATTGAAATCCATATCTTTTAATGGTAGAAGAAATTCAATTATTCGTAATTCACAATTTCCCCCAAGTAATCCTTCAAACGGCTGGCTCAATCTATCACGCTCCTGTTAAAAAGTTATAACATTCCTAGTATATAAATATTTTTTACTACAATGTAAAAAATGTTTTACAACGGTCGTTCTATCCCTCTTGTTACATTAAAACCATGTTGACCCAAAGCACAAAAAGATCTTGTTTTATCAGCAATATAGTATTTTCCTGGACTTTTTCCTACTGTACCAATATAACCTTCATTCTTTAATTT
>CBFDAW010000106.1:0-7820 GCA_965602865.1 uncultured Thermoplasmata archaeon | reverse complement strand
AAAAATCGCTTGTCAGGCTCTGATTATATTTCATTGTTTTAGGCTCGGGGTTACCTAATTATAGCTGATAACCCCGATCCTCTCTCAGTAATTATAAACCCCTGCTTTTTTTTGCTTTATTCAATTTTAAATTCGGAACAGATTTCTTAATTTTATCTTTTTTAGAATTATTTTCGAATACATATTTATACAAATTACCCTATCACCTTTGCTGTTTGGACTTTTAGGTGGATGGATGATAGATACACTTCGGAATATATTCAGTAAATTTCCAAAAGTATTTTGGGTCGCCCAAACCTTTGAAATGATGGAGCGGGGCGCATATTACTCTATGATGCCCATCATTGTCATTCATGCCATTTATAATGTGGGGCTTAATCCGTATATTGGTGGCATGATTGCTGCATTTATGTACCCATTCCAATATGGCTTACCAATATTTACCGGTGCCTTAGCAGAAAAAGTGGGATATCGCCGACAGATCATATTTGCTTTTAGTTTCCTTACTATGGCTTATATTCTACTTTTTATGGCGTTTGATACATTGACAATGATTCTTGCAGTGATGGCTGTAGGTGTTGGTATAGGGTCATATAAACCTCTGATATCCGCTACTGTGGCCAAATGCACTATTTCACAGGACCGTAATCTAGCTTATAGCATATATTATTGGATAGTAAACCTTGCGGCATTCATATTTCCATTATTCTTTGTTATTGCAGAGCTTACGGGTTACCTACCTGAATCAGCTTATTATTATGTATTCTTAATTGGCGGCATTATAGTAAGTATTAATCTACTCACAGCCATTTTCATCTTTGAAGAAGTGCCTAGAAGTGGTCAGGTTAAAACCGTTGCAGATGCTGTGAAAAATATCAAAATAGCGTTTCAAGATAAAAAGTTCGTTGTAATGGTTGTATTGATTGGTGGCTTTTGGGCACTTTATTCAACAATGCTTTTTGCAATCCAAATAATAGGATATGGTTACAGATGGTTTCCGGCTTTTCTCACTGCAATGGCTCTGGGCATACCAAATCCTATGACCATCATATTATTAGGTCCTATTATAAGCAAATATATTAAAAAAGTAGAATCAATGCGGGTCGTTTTAGGCGGCCTTATAGTTTATTTAATTGGTTTGATAATATTAGGTTTTTCTCTTCGACAATGGGAACTAATTATTTTAGGTATTATTATTGCTTCTGTGGGCGAATTCATGGTTGCCCCTGGATATTTAGCTTTTATTTCAAAGCTTGCACCGAAAGAAAACATTTCCGCATATATCGGTTGTAATTTCATATCATATATGATTGGTCTACTAGGCGGTACCATTGTATTCAGTTATATTGTTAATTATGTTGGTGTCGATCTTAGAATGCCTTATCTTTTCTATGGTATTCTTATCTCATTCGGACTTTTCTTAATATTTGCGTTTACCATTTATTATAGGACCTGGGGTCAAGATATCATCGAACGAGCTAATAAGATTAAAGAGTTAGAAGAAGGTATTGGAGAGAAATCAGATATCATTTCAGATTATAAAGAGCCATTTATATTCCGTTTATTTGATAATAATTTCACTCCTATAATCTCACTTATTTTAATTCCAATAATTCTATTTGCCTCCTTTAGCATGGGAACATTCAATTATATTGGCCCCCCACCAAAAGATGGTGAAGTTCCACCACCTAAGTATCATGAGGTCGTTGTAATAGGCACCGAAACCGGATATTCGCAAGAAAACGGTTTTTCGGATGTGACATTCAATATTCCCGAGGATCAATTTCGACTCCTATGGGTCAACTGTACTTTATTTTGGATCGATGAAATATCGCAATATTTTCAGGGCACCAACGAACCAGATGAATTTAGAGTTTCAATAATCACACCGAATGAAGAAACGGTAGCGGAGTCCACATTCAGTACTGCCCAGCCTGTAAGTGCTAGCGTTAGTTTAAATTATACTGACGAGAATTTTAAAGACAATTACCTGGGCGACTGGACCATCCGGGTCGAAGCCGGTACTTGCGGCGATGACTCCGCGTTCATACCAATCCTAGGCTTACGCGTAACAGAGGATCCAGGGAATGATTGGTCACTTGATTATGAGTATGTTTATAAAGAAAATGTGAAAGAATCTTAAGCATACATGATATTTATTATAATAAGCACACCATCTGGTAGCCATCGGAAGAAGGATAATAATTTGGCAATAGTCTAATAACCTCAAACCCGTGCTTCCGGTAAAAGTTAATCGCCGGAGTATTTTTAATTGAGACTTGTAATGTGATTTTATTTATTTTCGATTCTTGTAAAATAATTTTAACGGCATTGATTAGTCTACTGCCGATGCCCTGGTTACGAAATGCAGGCTCTACATCAATGGTTACTATATTTGCAGTATTATGAGAAAACATAGTAACGATTAAAAAACTTAACATGGTGTCACTTTTTTCTAGGGTTTCAATAAGCCCGATAGAATCTTCAAGAGAGATATAATAGGCTAGATCGTAGCGGTTATAACGTACTTCATTGGAAAAACATTTTTCATCCAGTGCTTGAAGTTGTGCGACATCTTCTAGTGTTATATATCGAATTGTCACCTAAATTGTGCCTCCAGAAATTCAATATTCCCAGGGATATTTACGCATTAAAAAATGAGTAAGCGGCTTCTCATACCCTTTCTTAAGCACATTCAGATCTTGATAGATTTCCACATTTTTTTTGATCGCCAATGTGATATGTTTACCTATGCTTAGATCGATTAGCTTTGCTTTTAATAAATCTAAAGGTGTGGTAAACTCTCGTTTTATATCTACCAACCATCTATTATCTTTTTGATATGGCTTACTTACTGCCGAAGGTGAATTATTCCATTTTTCGATGAAGTCTTTCACATTCTCATGCTCTTTCGGGGGGCCGACATGGGTCTCGATATCAGCGAGTTTTTCAGATTCTAACTCGAATAGTATCAGGGTTTGATGATTAACATAATAATCTGTGTATTCCACATCGAATCCGGCGGTGTCCAATAATTTCTGTATTGCCCGCTGACATTTACGCAATTGACCATGTAAAATATCCGGGACCACCTCAGGAGTTTCAAATCTTACGCTGACGATGGTCTTAGGATTTGATTCCAGGTGAGCCTTAAGCTCACTATTCGACAGTATGGGTATAGTATTTGGGAAGAAGAATTCACGACGAGGAGCAGTTAGATACTTATTTGCAGCAGTGATAAAAAGTTTTAAATTTTCGGATTCCAGGGCAGAAGCCACATTACGCGTAGTATCCACAGGATCGATGAATACCAGCGGTTCATTCTTGAACTTGTTCGATAGTTTATCGGATAGAACTGTTTTTGGCTGATATCTACCCTTATCTGATGAAGATTTTGGAGACTCATTGTTAAGATCCAGTACAAGCTCTAAAGGCCATTCAATGGCGCCCTTAAGTAGGTTTAAAAAGGTGCCATATCTCAGAATTAATAATTCACATAGATACCCGGAGAACCCCAACACCTCGATCTCGGCGCCATATGCGCCAATACCTTTTATGAATTGTTTTAATAACCTAACTTCATCGTGTTGTTTCGGTTCCAAATGCTCGATTATAAACCTCGTATGAAACGGTGTCCGGTCCACCGCGGTCATCTTATCCTCTATGCTATCAAGTTTGTAGCATGGAACCAAATCAGTATCAAACCCTGCGAAGCTGCCCGAGATGTAAGGATGCTCAGCATAGCGTTCTTCACCCCCTGGAAGTATTGTGTGACCAAGTAACAATCCGATCTCCCGCAGCTCTGATTTGGGAACCGATACCGGGAACATAATGAATATATCAATATCCGGGTTTTCTAAATAAGTATCTTTAGCTATAGAACCTACAAGAATTGGTTCAATCTCATATTTCAAGTGCAGGTTCTCAATTGCCAGATTAGTTATTTTTAATAGCTTATCAACAGCGGTTGATAACCGTTCCTCTAATATTTTCGATGGCCTAAGCTGGGATAGGATCTCGTTTTGCAACTCATCAAATGATTTTGCAGTCAATTTGTTAACTTCCTATAATACTTAACAATTTGATCAATCTCATGGTCATCTAAGGTTGATCTCGGCTAGTGTATAGTAGGTTGGTCCTTTTGAAGCTAGAATGCTTTTTTTTAGGCGAATATTGTCAATATTAAGCTCGCAAAAGAATTTATCCTTATTTTGCATTATCAATTCTTTAAGTGCTTTTTTATTTTTCGGGCTTTTTACCCGACCCATGGTAACATGCGGTGAGAAACCGCGTTTCTCTGATTTAAAACCAAGTTTAGTAAGTTTCGAATCTAGGTCATCGGCAAGGGGCCCAAGTATTCCCTGATCATTAATACCTACCCAAAGGACTTTAATATAGTTAAGGTTTGGAAATACACCCGCACCTTTGAATTCTAATTTGAACGGTTTGATCTCCTTTGAACAATCCTTGATTGTTTCGGTAATATCCTCGACAAGCGCCTCGGATGTATTTCCTAGGAATTTTAATGTGATATGTATATTCTCCGGCGCCACTAATTTCAAATCCGCCCCAATAGCTTCCAGCTCGTGTTCGAAGGCCACCAGTTCATCTAATGGCCCAATATCAACCGCGATGAATGTTCGTAAGGTCATAGCAATCCAAAAATAGTTACAGAATAAAAAAGTTTGGGTAGGGATAAACAATATTTTTTGTATTCAAATTAGGGAAGTTTACGCTGGGTTATATCAATTACAACTGCTTGTATAGCTGGTTTACCTTTGTATTTGATTTTATTAGCTAATGTTTCCACCCACCGTACCTCATCATTTCTCCTAATAAAACGAAACTCAATCCGTGGCGGTACCGCTTTCCCGGTAAGGCGTTTATATATATGACTCCAAACCCGTTCTCTATCATCAGGATGTGTAATCTTTTTAAGATCATCAAAAGTAAACGAGGATAATTCATCATTTGAATACCCCGTTATTTCCGTAGTAGCCGGGTTAGCAAAGACTATTCGACGATCCTGGATAATTATCAAGCCTTGGAGTGACTGATCCACCAACCTACGATAGGCTTCTTCAGTGTGCCTAAGCTCTGTAATATCGTGTATAACAGTAATTACTTGTGTCACTTTGCCTTTTTCAATAACAGGTATTTTTCTTGTTTCAGTAATAAATTCACATTCGCCAATTCTGGTTTTTTCCTCGGAAGTAACGGTTTCACCAGTCTTAAATACCGTCTTATATTCATTTTGAACCTTTTTGGGTAGAAATGGGAACACCTCAAACAATTTTTTACCCATAATCTCTTTCTCCAGACCTAATTCCTTATTCCATTGGAGAAATGCTCTATTCATCATTACGAAACGCAAATCTGAGTTAACGACATGTATTGCATCAGCCATGGAATTTAATGTCGTACGTAATTGTGTTTCTGAATCACGCAGCGCTTCTTCTGCACGCTTACTCTCAGTAATGTCATCAACGATACCTTCATAGTAAAGAACATTTCCGTTTTCATCTTTGATCACTCTTGCGCTTTCACGAATGAATAAGGATGTGCCATCTTTTCTAATCCAAACCGCCTCTAACCCTAGAATTTGCCCTTTGGATTCAATTTCTTTTTTAAATTCTGAACGTTGATATTCCGGCTCAAAACCACTTTTTTCCAAATTTCGTTTTGCAAGTTCCTCAAATGAAGAATAACCAAGCATTTGAACCAGTCTTGGGTTTGCCATTGTGATTTGGCCGTCTGGGGTGGTTCTATAAATGCCAATCGTAGCATTCTCAAATACGTGTCTAAACCGTGCTTCGCTCTCCTGTAGACTTTCTTCCATTCGAATTCGCTCAGTTACATCCCTAAGCACACAATGAAGCCTTTTGGATTTTTTTCTGCATCTGTGATCAGAGCACAACGTATTTCACCATACAAATGTGTACCATCTTTCCTGAGTAATTTATACTGGATATTTTCTATTTTACCCTCATCCAAAACTTTTTGCGCATTGGTTACAGCCCGGTTTCTGTCTTCAGGTGCTATGAATTCAAAAGCATTTTTCCCCATCAACTCCTTCGCATTTTCACAACCATGAATAAGTAAGGTTTGGTTATTTACCATTAATATTCTTCCCTTCAGATCAGTAAATATAATACCGTCGGGTGAGGTCTCGATTAGCCGTCTGTATTTCTCTTCGCTTTCCCGCAGGGCATTTTCCACTTGTTTGCGATGTGTAATATCATGGATATAAACCAGGTCGGCGGTTTTTCCCTGGTATGTGATTACGTCCCCATTAATCTCTATATCTATTCTATTACCGTTTTTATGTATGAGAGCCGATTCATACCCACTCTTAAATTTCTTACCTGCCATACGCTGTTTATAGCGTTTAACCACTTTGGGCACTTCACTGGGAGGAAAGTATTCGGTAAATTTTGTTCCAAGTACTTGATTACTACGGTAACCGGTAATCTCTTCCAGGCGCGGATTTATATATTTTATTATTTCATCTTGAATAATTACAATCCCATCATTAGAACTTTCTACCAGGCTGCGATATTTCTCCTCACTCTCCCGTAACATAACTTCTGCTTGCTGGCGCTCGGTAATATCTTTTAAAACTATTTGTACAGCGTCTTTGCCATAATAAATAATAGGTGTTGCAGAAAGATCAACATCCAGTATTCCTCCATCAAGACGGACTAATTTTAGTTTGATCGCCTTTTGAAGCTTCGAGCTTATATGAGATTCCCTGATACGGGCTGTGAAATCCTCCTGATAGTCCGGGTGGATAAATTCTATAATTGATTTCCCAATAAGTTCTGCAGAATCAGCTGCACCGATTAATTTAATACTCTCTAGGTTAACATAAACCAATTTCCCCTCACCAAATACCACCATCGGCTCGGGAAAACTATTCACTAGCTGCTTATAGCGCTCTTCACTTTCACGAACTACCTCTTCTATTCGTTTGTGTTCTGTTACATCCTGGATCACTAATACTACACCAACAATTTCTTCATTATCACTTATAATGGGCGCACCACTTTCAATGATTGGTATTTCAGTGCCATCCCTGGTTCTTAAAATTGCTCTTTTCGCCATTCTGACGATATTGCGCTCTTTTAAAACCTTTTCCACAGGGTTCTTAATAAGTCTACCCGTATCTTCGTCAATTATTTTTAGAATGTGGTTCAATGGTTTTCCCAATGCGGTTTGATACTTAAATCCGGTTAAAGCCTCAGCAACAGGATTAATAAATGTCGTAAGACCGGAGTTATCAGTAGCAATCACCGCTTCTCCTATACTGTTTAGAGTGGTTATAAGCCATTGTTTACTATCTTTTAATTGCTTTTCCATATTTTGTTTATAAAGTGCCATCTCAATTGTGGAGTGCAATTCCCGTTCTTGGAATGGTTTGATAAGATAACCATAGGGTTCCGTTACCTTAGCGCGTTGTAATGTATCTTCGTCGGCATAAGCGGTTAGATATACTACCGGGATATTGAATTGGGATCGAATCTGATCAGCGGTCTCCACACCATCCAATATGCCTTTGAGCACGATATCCATCAATACCAGGTCGGGTCGTATTTCTTCGGTTTTCTTAATTGCATCCTCGCCAGAAGAAACCAGAGCTGGTACCGAATATCCCAATTTTTTTAAAGTATTTTGAATATCCTTGGCAACGATATATTCGTCTTCAACCACCAGGATCTTTGCATTAAGCATGAATTTACACCTCTATTACCTTTTTTTCCTCTTCAAACCCGAATTTCGGAGTTTAAATAGTCTATAGTTTTCGATATTATCTTAGCCAT
>CBFDAW010000105.1:0-7863 GCA_965602865.1 uncultured Thermoplasmata archaeon | reverse complement strand
AAAAATTATTAATGCTTTGGGACTATCTGGATATATAAACTCCGAAAGTTAGGTTCAAAAAAGATTTTGAATTAGAATAATTGGTTCGTTCTCTATTTTGCTATGATATTTTGAGTTTTACTTAGGTAAATATTTCATGAACCATTCCGAGCTTAGTTTTATAATTTCGTTTAAATGCACCGGGTGACTAAATATATGATCGCCACCTCTAATGATTTTAATCATTTTTTTGGTCGTTAAACTTTCAAATAATCTATGCGCATGCTTGACAGGGACTAATAAATCAAAATCGCCGTGAAATATTAGGGTCGGACATTTGATCGATTCCAAAGCTTCTTTAGTCAGCGTCCCGTGTGCTTTCATATCGTTTAAAAAGTTACCACCAAATAATATTCCATCAATTTCAAAACTTTTTTGTGATGAACCTTTAGTATCAAACAGTTCAGCCATGGAAAATGGTGATACAAGAGATACAAGAGCTTTTACTTTGGGTTCTAAACTGGCTTTTAAAAACGACACATACCCGCCCATACTGCTTCCAAATAATCCAAACCTGTTAAATCCTAATTCTATGGTTGCATAATTAATAACTGCATCCAAATCCTTTAATCTATTAGAGATATGGCTATTTTCCAAATTCCCTTCACTTTCACCACACCCACGAAAGTCGAATCTAAGGGTCGAATACCCACACTCACTCAAACTCTCTGCAAGCAGCATATATTTTGGACTATCTTTGCTAGCTAATAAACCATGGCATGAAATTATACACGCATCAACCTTTTGCGCATCCCCATGAAGTACTCCTATTATTTTTTCATGATCAATTTTTATCTCGATCTTCTCAGTCATTATTTAATCCTTCTTGAAAGACACTTTAAATTTAACACATGAGAATAATTACTTCTTTTTAAGGTAAGGAATTAAGCATAAGAATTTCAATATTTCTTTGCCAGTATTTTTAAAATTATGCCACTCCCAAGGTGCTATGAAGAATGCTTCACCTGCCCTGAATTCAATCTCGCCATCTTCTTTTACGGCGGTGCCTTCGCCTTCTAATATGAACAGCTCATGTTCCCATTCATGCTGATGCCAGGGTGAATATCCACCGGGTGCGATCTCAAACAACCGCATTGCAAAGTTTCTGGCACCATCTTTTTTAGAAATTAACCATCTAATACTGACATCTTTAAGGCCATCTTCTCTTGGATAATCCGGCTTTATATCCTTGTAAATAATATGCTTCATTTTATTCGCCCCTGTGTAGAGTTTTTGTTAATAAAAAAATGCGTTATTATTATTAACTTTGCGTAGCATTTTTTTATTTTGGTGTAATTCGTTCACTTTTTTCATACGGACCATTTACCCAATGAGGTTTATCCCCCGCCGCCGGGTCTTTATTGTATTTATCTCTAAAATTCCTGAATGCATCATTCAGGCAATCCGTGGGGCAAACCGTTGCGCAAATGCCACAATTTTCGTACCCCGGACACTTAGCCTGTGAGACCTTGGTTAGCTGGGGTACGGCAATACTTGCGGACTTAATCGCGTTAAACGGACATTTCTGGATGCAAATACCACATCGTGAACAGCCTGCGAGAAATGCAGCAGTATCTATATTATCCAATCGTCTATTGTACCACTTAATCTCATTATTGGACGAGTCGGTGTCCTTATGTCCTGCACCCGGTATCTGCTCGGCTTTAATATTTTGCACGGTTGCATTTTGCAACCCTAATGAAACCAATAATGCGCCTGCAGCCACACCGGCTACTTTGATGAATGACCGTCTGGTTAATGCCAAGTTTTACACCTTTTTCATATTATTTTATTAAATTATTCTCATTAATCCATTCAATAGCATTGAACCCGCAAATCCGGAAACATTTAGTACAGCCAATACAATTTTCCTGAACAATCTCAGGAGCCTTTTTACCCTCATATGATTTTTCCGGGTCAGTGTGTTCTTTTATTGTAATGGCATCCACGGGGCAAACTGCTTTACATGGCATACTGCAGTAGTTTCCTTCTTCGGATTTTTCGTAGATCCCATCGCCATTATTATCGATATGATATGCACAAACACTTACTCTGACTCTTGGTTTTCCACCTTCTCGAACTTCATGTATTTTAAGCGGAACCTCATAATCCGAAAATTCTGTAAGATCTTTCCAAACAAGTTTGCGACCGCTTTTGATTTCTGCATTGGAGTAATCGTTAATTAACTGCGTTTCACTTGGTGAAGTTGCATGGGTGATGCCCAAGCCAATCAATGCACCTACTCCCAATAAGCTTAGGTGTTTTAAGAATTTACGTCGATTTGGGTCCATTGCCGCCATTATCTGAACTCTCCATTCTCCTTTAGATCGCGGATCCATTTAGTGATTTTAAGGTCAACAGGGCACATGGGTTCGCAACGGATACAAAGCGGGTCATAAAACGCACAATCTACTGCACGCATTTCATAGATAGCCTCGATATGCTCGGTGGAATAACCCTTTTCGAGTGCTGTTTCCACGGTGATCGGATCACGAAGACCAATAACGCGAATCTTAATGTATTTATCTCTCTTTTTAAGGTTCTCTAAAGTTATGAGCCTATCATTTTGTTTTGCCTCTTTTTCGGTGGGGTCATCCACGCCCTGGACGATCTTATTATATTTTTTCACAATAATTTGTGCCAGCATACGTTTGTTCGGGTTATTTAACCGAGCAGCCACGGCATATCCTGCCGGGTCAAACCCCCAGGGGCATTTCGCAGCACAGGCGCGGCATTCATAGCATGTGATCGCGTCTAGATGGCCCGAGGACGCGGACATTACGGGGAGGCTGCCCAGGAATCCGCCCAGGGTGAGAAATGCACCTACATTAAGCAATTTCCAAGAGCCTTCCATGAACTCGCGCCGGGATAGCTCGGGGTGTTTTTTATCGGTATAAATCGATTTATTAGGTGACACAAATTCACCACATGTATTACTTCAGACAACAATTGATTATAATTAAGGGAAATTGAATTTCGTTATTTTAAATTCTAATGACCCATGAAATATATTGCGTAAATTACCACTGTCAGGGGCAGGGTATAGTCTTACATAGTTTAAATTTTTTGATGACATTCGAATTTTGTACTAGAATTTATTTATACCATGAAATATTAATCTAAAATAAAGAAAAAATTTAATATGAAAGATATTCCCAATGGTTAGAAAATAGATAGATAACTTTTAAATAGTTAGACCATTTACCAGTGTATGGAAATATAGTCTGGATAAAACTGTTTGATGAAATTAGTAACAAGTTATCTCATGAATCCATTATTTATAAATAATAAAAATCATTAAGTTAATAAAAGAGGTATATTTTTATCTGTTTCTATCTAGGGCGTGGTTCAATGAGTGATAGGACATTTCGAGCATATAAGAATTATTTCGGGGTTTGTTTTATTGTTTGCATACTTTTGGTATCTTCGATATTATCTATTTCTGGTTCTGAGTCTGGTTCTGAGCCGCCGATGGTAATACGGAACAACGTAGCCCAACCAAGAGCGGATGACTTCAATAACTGGACAATGTTACACGGGGATAACCTAAACCATGGTTATTCTACTGCCACCGTTCCAAGAATCGGTAATGTTTTCTGGAGTAGGTTTTTTAAGGATACCGATAATGAACCCGTTTCCGTAACTTCGCCCGTAGTATATGGCGAGCAGGTGTTCATTGGCACCGGAGATCATTGTTTATATTCACTGGATAAATATACCAGCGAAATAAATTGGAAGGTATCCACTGATGATATGCCTGGGAGCAATGCAGGAAATCTGATTGAATCCACGCCAACCGTGGTGAACGATAGGATATATGTTGGCGGTATCGATTCTTATATTTATTGTTTTGATGCGACACCGGATGACAATAGCGATGGTAAAATTGACGGGCTGGATACAGATGAGGGAATAACTGATACCTCTGGCGCTCAATATGATCTTATCTGGTATTTCAAGACCAATGGAGAAATAAGATCATCACCCAAGATATCTAATAATATAGTGATAATCGGCTGTTATAATAATAATCCAATTAATGCAGTGGTCTATGCTTTGGATGCTACTTCAGGTAATCTTATTTGGAACTATTCAGCGCCCTCGAACACTAATTTCCACTCAACACCCGCCATTGAGGGTGAGATGGTATACATAGGCTTGGAAAAAGTACTAGGGTCAGGATCCCCAACCGTATATGCTTTTGATCTTACCGGATTTGCAGATGGTAATGACGGCTGGGGTGGTGAAAGTAAAACCGGTAACAAAGATGGTGACATACTTTGGAACTTCACATCCGATAGTGGCGTGGATTCATCGATCACCATTGCAGGCAATAAGTTACTGTTCGGTACAATTAATCCAAGTGGAAAGGTATTTGCTTTGAATAAACAAAACGGAACCGAAATTTGGAATCATACAACAGGTTATCAAATAAAATTTTCTTCACCGGCTGTGGATTTATCCAATAATATAATGTATATAGGTTCAAAAGGCTTAGGAGAACCAAAAATTGCTAAATTATTCGCCTTAAACATTACAAATGGTAATCAATTTTGGAACTATACAGTGGAGGATGGTATCAACTCTGCACCGGTTATTGCTAAAGATATCGTAATGTTCGGGTCAGATGATCAATATTTTTATGCATTGAGAGCCACTACGACAAATATCCCCTCAACTCAACGGTTTCTATGGAAGCATTGGACTGGTGGTTTTGTGACTTCCGCCGCACCAATTGAAGGTATGGTCTATTTTGGTTCAGAGAGTGGATATGTATACGCTTTCACTAATCCCGACTTAGCCGTGGAATACGGTTCATTATCTGTTTCCGAAGACTATCCGTATGTGGGTGAAACCATTGAACTGTCTGCCAGGGTTTATAATAATGGTAGTATCAAGATGAGTGCCGAAGCGAATTTCTATTTCCAGGTCACCTACACACTACTTTCATCACAATTTACTGAAAATAGGTTGATCAGCTCACATTATATCACTCTAGGTGTTGAAGAAGAGCTTGTAATTAACACAGAGGCAACGGTTTTTGATTTTAATTGGGCATCGGTAACTTCTACCGCAATAAAGATATTGATCGAAAATGTAAGCTTCCCCGAGAAAAAACCTATTGAATTTAATAATTTTGATATAGAGTTCATCACCGTTCTGGAGCCATTTACGGCTGGCTGGGTCAGCTTTCAAAATGATGTCGTTAATTCCGGGCTCGGCAATATTGGCGCAAAAACGAATAAGACCATCTGGATGCATGATACTAATGTAAGCGATACCAGTAAAATAAAAAGTTCACCGGTCTTTGCCAAAGGCTCGGTATTTATCGGCTCGACTAATGGAAAATTGTACAGTTTTTTAGATTCCAACGGAAAAAAGGATTGGGAATATGACGCCGGGAGCCCTATCATTGGTACACCCGCACTTTTAATGAATGATGCTGGCCTGACAATGTTTGAGAAAATTTTCGTCGGTACAGAGGATGGGATAGTGTATGCAATTAATACCAACCGTGGTAGATTCAACTGGAGCTTTGACACCGGTGGTAAGATCATTCGCGGGTCACCACTGGTTTCGAATGGTATTGTGTTTATAGGTACAATGTCCGGTGAATTCTACGCTCTTGATGAGGACGGGTTCTTTGACGGTGACCAAGGTTATGATGATAGTATCGAAACAACCACGCGAGGCGATATCCTTTGGAACATCTCGGTATCCGGTGCAATAAAATCAGCACCAGCGATTATTAACGATCTGATCATCCTGGCAACTAGTAGTACGACCAGTAGTAAAATGTATGCAATTAATTATCAAACCGGTGCAATAAATTGGAGTCGTACATTCAATTCACCCATTGACGGCTCGCCAATTATTGATGTCGGAAACAACCAGACATTCATTGGCTGCAATGATAATAAGCTCTATTCGTTGAACATAAAAAATTCGGAAGTCCTTTGGAGCTACGCAACAGGAGCCAATCTCCCTGCAACTGGTGCTTTTGACTCAGTAAATGACAGGTTGATTTTCTGCACTGATGATGGACATGTATACGCATTAAACTCAAACACCGGCACTAAGATCTGGGCATTCAAAACCAATGGTGCAGCCACTGCGCCACCCACCATAGCGGATGGGTATGTATATATAGCTTTGGAGAATGGCGTCATAATCTGCCTTCGAGAGTTTCGGAGCAATACAAGTTCACCAAACACCACCCAGGTTTGGGAATTCAATGCAGGGTCCCCAATCTACTCAACACCGATTGCTAGTAACTATGCTACTTATTTCGGTACAGAAGATGGAAGGGTATATAAATTAGGTGCCCCGAACAACCCGCCAATTGCAATAATCGATGAACCGAGACTAAATCAAACCTATTTCGATACTGAACCAATAATCCTAAACGCCTCAAGCAGCTACGACCCCGAGGGGGATTTGAATCTAACCTATCTATGGTCATATTCAACGGTTGGTGTAAATGAGGTCCCAATAAAGATCTATACTGGTCCTTTAAACCGCGTTAATGCGACACTGCCCGAGGGTGACCATACGATATACCTGACAGTTCGAGATGGTTTGGGGATGCCCAGTTTTGAGAACTCAACTAATATATCAGTATTTTTTGCCGAGATCAAAATCTTCGAAAATGATACAATTCCCGCGATGTGTAAGATCTATTACGATGGTGCTGGCGGTATCGATCTATACGCGGCACTTGACCCCGGCGCTAGTGGTTCTGGCGGTAGCAGCGGTAACTCAGTGGGAGGGGTTAATAAATTTGTGAATTTATATTATTCCACCTACCGACCCAGGTATCGAGTGGGTTGGTATAATGTTTCGATCGGTTATTCATCAAATGATCTGCCGGAAGGTTATAATGAATCACGTATTCGTATGTTCAAGCGCGCAGGTAACTACTGGGTAAAATGCGAAGATACTAATGTAGATATTGATAACAATTCTGCCTGGGCAAACCAATCTGGAATTTATATAAAGCCACAAATCAACCAGCTCTTCGCCCCTGGTACTTTTGACAACCTTCCGCCAACGATCCGTGTTTTGGACGATGGTCCAACACCCAAGAACGGTTCCAAGAGCCAGCTCTTCGAGTTTAGGATCGAATATAAGGATGTGGATAATGACCTCCCAATCACCGGAAACGGTGGGTATGTGATTATAACTATCAATGGGAACGAATATACCATGAATGAGATGAATGTTAATGATACTGATACGACCGAAGGAAAGTTTTATTCATTCTCGATACTTGGTAGTAGCTTGAAATCGGGTTCGAACAATTTTAGTGTCTCGGTTCATGATGGAACTTACCTTACTAAGACCGGGCAATATTCTGGTCCCGAAATATTTGTTGGTGAACCACCGGTTGCCGATGCGGGTGAGGACTTCCAAGTAAAAGCAAAGGAGGTCTTCAAGCTTGACGCCAGCGGGTCATCTGACTCGGACGGGACCATTGTAAAATATCTCTGGGACACCGATAATGATAACTCTTTCAATGATTCGGATGGCAGTCGAGAAGGAATTGACCCTACCTGGAAGTTCGATATGCCGGGAATATACACCATTACCCTCTTGGTTGAGGATAATAATGGAAATACGGATATGGATACCGTAAATATTACTGTCTCTCCGGCGGATTCCGATTCAAATGGAGAAATTACTCAAGAGATGTTATTGATCTATGCCGGCATTCTTGGGCTTGTCGTACTGGTATTTTTGATTCTAATTCTACTTTTAGTTCGTAAAAAAATAAAGACCGCCCGCGACCGCGAGGTTTTTATGATAAAAGAAGGGAAAGAGGAA
>CBFDAW010000104.1:0-7877 GCA_965602865.1 uncultured Thermoplasmata archaeon | reverse complement strand
ACCTATACCTGGGATTTTGGTGATGGTTCACCTACCACTACAGGGCTCTATGGGAACCATACTTATACCAAATCGGGGAATTATACTATTACAGTAACGGTGTCGGATGGAAATCTGGGAATCTCTAAAAAGATATATAATGTATCAGTCAACGCACCTCCAAAATCACCGGCAATAACAAGTGAGGAAAAAACCAGTGATTTCTTCAGTGATAATAGCATGTTTTTATTGATTATTATTATAATTATTATCGTAGTAATTCTTGCTGTTGCGGCAGTGGTTATTTATAAGAAAAAGAGACAGAGGGCAGAACTGGAGGCTATGCCAGAACCACAGGTACAAGTACAAATAGAGGCGCCACCACCCGAAGCGGTACCGGAGATCGAAGAGCAAACCATTACTGAGTACCCGCCACAACCACCTGCTTATGACTATGAACCAACCCCGGAACCGGCGACGCCCGAGTATCCACCTCAACCACCGTTGTACGATCAAGGACCTGCACCAGTGCCGCCGCCACCACTAGAACGAGAGTATCCACCCCGACCACCGACATATGAGGAGCAATATCCACCGCAGGACTACGCCTACGAGCAGCCACTACCACCGCCGCCACCAACACCACTTGAGCCGGAATATCCACCCCAACCGCCGGCATACGAGCCGCAATACCCACCACAAACCTATGCACAGCCGCCACCGGTTTATCCACCACAACAGCCATCAGTATATGATCATCCATATCAATATCCACCCCCACAACCACCCATGGCCCCACCGCTAGCGCCAAACTTTGCCTACTGTCCACAGTGTAATTCACAAATTCAAGTAGGTACACTGATTTGTCCAGTATGTGGCATAACTCTAACATGGTAAGAAAAAAAATTGAATCGTTATCGCTACCAGCTCCCAGGGCTGAGATCTTGGATATTTTGATAAACTATTGTTTTTTGATTTTTACTTGCTTTTTTCTGTACTGATTAATTAGAGTTATAATTATAACAAAAACCAAGATTATTATAATACTTATAAATTCAAAGGGATTTTCAGGTGGACATACTCCACCAGGATATACATTTGATCCTTTCCCTGGCGTAAACTTTATGAATTGATTAATATCTGTGGGACCTCTAAATCCACCGATTAAATAGATATTTTTACCATCGTAAGCATGCATTCTTAACTCGCTTTTATTGGGCAACTTATCCTTTAAAATTTGAACCTTATTACTCTCTATATCATATCTTACGATCTGGTCATAGATTAATGTCGGGCTCCCGCGACCGCCAAAGATATAGATCGAACCGTTATGGTATTCAGCTTGAATATGTAACCGCCCCGTAGGAAGAGTTCCGGGCAGGGGCAGGAGCGTATCATTTTTTGGGGAATATCTTATTATCTCATCGGAATAATTACGGCTGTCCGAGCCGCCAATGATATAGATATATTCACCATCCCAAGTGGCGGCAGGACCTGAACGACCATACGGTAATTTCGAGTTCATTATCGTAATATTATCACGTTCAGGGTCATACCGAAGTACGGTATCATACTTCTGCGGTTCCAAACCACCCCAACAGCCGCCAAAAAAGTAGATATTACTTCCCGTCCAGACCGCCGCAGCACCCACCGTGGGTTTGGGTAAATGTGTGGTCATATTGACGATTTCACCGGTATTTGGGTCGAAGCGTAAAATGGAATCATAGAAAGTATCATAATCTTTTCCACCGAATATATATATATATTTCCCATTATAAACCGCCGTAGAGCCCATCAATATAGTGGGTAAGCTGGTGGGTAAAATCTCAAGCTTATGCGAAGAGGGAGTGTATTTTTTTATTCGATCTAAAATTGCAGTCTCGTTTCTTCCGCCAAATATATAAATACTATCCCCCGCCCAGGCTGCCGAGCCTCGGCTTAAAGGGTAGGGTAAAATATCGGCATTATTCTCCAATTCGCACTCGATTTCCAAATCAGAAGCAGAAACCGGTATCAAGATATAATTTAGATCTATTAGAATCAAGATAAGTAAAATTAAAAACCATTTAATATCTTTATAATGCCAATCTCTGCTCAATTCAATTCCACTTCTTATCTTATTTTTAATAATTTTTCATAAGAAATTCCATAATTAGATCTAGATTCCTGTGATACTGTCGTGTGTAAAATCAAATAATATCTCGGTTTTATCATTTTGCTCGATTATTAATCTTGGTTCTTCAATTATTTCTCCGGCGATTTTTCCGGTCAAACCAACGGAATTAACCCTATCGATTACTGATTTTGCATTATCTGGCTTACAGGTCAGAACAAAACCACAGCCTTGGTACATTTGCAACCAGTGTGGAAAAGCCAATTTTTGATCTGCGGGGTACGGAATAGAACTCAGATCAACAACTGCACCTTTTTTGCTCGATTCCAGTAACATACCAAGCGTGCCGAGAGTGCCAGGGTTACTGATATCTTTCCCCGCATGCACCAAATTCGCCGCCCCGAGCGCTGACATGATCATAAGCTGTTTTCGCACAACGCCCGCAGGTTTATGGCTCGTGGTATCCCAGGCATACTTGGATTTGGGATGTACTTGCCCGTCCAGGTCCATGGCAAAGATTATACTATCACCCACCCTAGCGGTATGGCTGTAGATCACATCCGATCGCCTGGCTACTCCTAATATTGCCACATCCACTGCATTGAATTCACTATCGGGATGTATATGCCCGCCCACGATCGGTACACCGAACTTTAAGCACGCTTCACTCATACCCATGGTGATCTGTGTTAATGCATTTTTATCTTTTACCGATAATACATCCACCAAGGCTAACGACACCGCGCCCATGGCGGCAATATCATGTAAATTAACGAGCACTGAACAGTATCCTGCCCAGGTCAGATCAGCATTCATTAACGCAGACATTATCCCATCAGCAGCTATTAATAATACATCCTCGTTTTGAGTTTTACTGGGAATGGATAGTACTGCAGCATCTTCACCAAAATCCGCCAATACCTCTGCGCCGCTTATTAATTTTGATACCTGTGGGATTCCATGTACTACATCCGCAATGGTTTTTTTACGAGTGAGACCTATGTAGTTCTTGAGTTCTTTGACAATATCTCGCAGGTTTTGAATTGGCATAAAATTACATAATGGTTTATCACTTAAATATTGTTTCGATTGTCTTTAAAAAGAGAATAATATCAAGTATTTTGCTGCTTTACACCTAGCTTTGCCGCTTTTTTTTCTTCCTTTTCTTTTTCCTTTTGCTTGCGTACGATCGGACATGTATCTACGCATTGATAGCACCGGATACATTCGCCGGCTGGAACCTTGTACAATGGTTTTCGTTCGGTCAATACCTTCTGGACCTCGGGCGGTAAATTGTCAAACTTTGAAGGTTTTCTCAATAGGTCAGGTTGATTTAGGTCGGAAAGTACTTTCTTTACCTTTGTGTCATGGAGCAATTTATATCGCGTCTCTTTCATGAGCGGGATCTCCATGGGGCATATCTTTTCACACTGTTTGCACTCGATACAGGCATCCGAGGGTAATTGGACCCGCATCATACTGATCTTATCCTCCGCGGCTATGAATGCTCCCAGGGGGCAGACATACATGCACCACGCCCGGGGCTTGTATAAGAATGCGATCACAATGAACCCGAATAGTATGGCAAGAGGGAATAATATTAACCACGGGAACGCAAAACCATATGGTCCTGTGGTGCGATAGAATGTGCCCAGTGGACAAATATCACAGAATACCTGTCTACCTAGCAGCGCAGCAATTGCTAAGAACCCGATCAAGACGCCATATTTGATATTTTTATCCTGGATCACCTCAGGCAACTCTTTTCTTTTGATCTCTAATGTATTTGAAAATTTACCTGTAAAATCTAATAATGCACCGAACGGGCACACCCAGGAACAAAATGCACGACCCACAATCAATGTAAAGATAATCAATGAGAGTAGTGAGAATGCGAGTAAATTAATGCCGCCGGGTTGGAAATACCACCATAGGCTGGGGTTAGCGCCATGGATAATTAGACTCTGGAGATGGAAAAACGGGCATGACCAGCACACGGTACCCACAGTATAGAATGCGTAAAAACCCACAGGTAGACCGACGAGTACTATGAAGAAAATTACCCACCAGATTATATACCGAGAGATTTGTCGACTAGTCAATGCCATGGTTACCACTGGTTCTTATTACAATTATCCTAATAGATGCATGATATATCCTGAAATTAGTCCGCCTAGGATCGCACCCGGCAGTTCATTAACCGACAGGTGGCCGCCTGCTAGACCTAAGGCAAGCCAGAGCATGATCCCACAAACAAGACCACCTGCTAGCATACCTCCGAGAACGCGTTTTTTGCTCCATTCTTCCATTTTATCACCACTTATTTTTAATCGTTAATCGTAATCTTTCTCCATTTTTCCTTTAGATTGCCCAACCGCCACCAAGTATATACATAAATAATCCAACCACTGCACCGCCAATGATGCCGCCGGATTCGTAGAATTTTTTTCCTAGGGCTATATTGAACATTATGCCCATTATAATCCCGGCAACGACCATCACGATCAGTAGCATGATATTTGTCATATTCATTTTGGTCACCTATTGTTTACGTATACGGTAGTGGCTGAACCACTAATGCAATCACTAAAGCGCAAACACCAGTCGCAACCATTATCCCACATGCTTGAGATTTACCACTGGACCCGATGGGTACGCCCATATTACCTTCGCCTATACCGCCAATACCACCAAGTGGGGATGGCCCACAGGATGCCGCGGCGTTTACTATGAATGCCGCAAGAATGGTTACAACTATTGTTATATATTTGAAATTAGTAGGATCGGTTAATGGTAAAGCAGGGTCTAGAAATATTCCATAATAATTGGCAATTGCACCGCCATACAAGTACACACCAGGTATTAATGCGGCAGCAAGGATTCGACCGCACGGCATTGGCATAATAGTGGGAATATTGGCTAAAATTACTCCAACACCAATATACCCCAAGATAGTTACGCCACTAAATTGGAATTCCGCCATAGCACGGAGGATTATTAATAATACATCAAATCCCCCGGCGAGTCCCATGGCACCAGCAATCAAGAATCCGGCAGTCATTGCCATTATGGGGTGTAATATTAATCCAGCAATGAGGTCCTGTATCTTAGCCTGACCGATTATCATAATAATTATTGCTAGCACTACTAGGATGCTTTGAATAGTAATATGCGGTTTTATTATTATTGCCAGAGCTAAAACAACTAAAAAGAGTATTAGGGATATATATCCTCTTTTTAATTTTGCATCCATTTTTGACATTCGTTCCAGTAGACTTGCCAAATTTATTCACCTTTAATGTTTAATTACTATTACCTGTCAAGTTCTTTTTTCATTCTTTTTTTGTTCATCTGAATTTGAAACCTCTTTAATATCACTACCCATGGTGACTGCTTTCTCCTCTGCTTCCTTCTCGCGCTTTATATCCTCATCTGATAGATCTGCTGGGTGCATGGGTGTGATAAAACGCATAAACAATGCGCAAACACCGGTACAGATCATAATCCCGGTAGACTGTGCAGTGGTGAACGAACCGATGGGCATTTTACTCAAACCTTCACCAATTGTACCAATCCCACCTAATGGCGATGGTCCGCAGGATGCCGCGGCATTCACAATGAATGCAAATACCACCACACCCACCATCCGCGCATCGCCTGTTGATTTAGCGACCCGGTAGCCAAAGAATAATGCCGCCGGCATAAGTGCCGCGCCGAGAATACGCCCGCATGGCATGGCGATCAAGGTGGGGATGTTTGTTAAAATCACTACTGTTCCAGTAAAACCAAAGATGGTTTTACCTTTGAATTTAAGTTTCTCGATCCTGCTAAGTGCATCCGCGGCAGCGGTAAAAGCACCGGCAGCCTCTAAACCACCAGCGACCAAAAAACCCGCGGTTAATGCGGTGATTGGATGTATGATCACCATCCCTGCAATATCCTGGGCACCTATCAAATGTACCGAGGGATCCAGATAATTTCCCACCAGGGCAATGATCATAATAACGAGTGCCATTACAACCAAAGCTGGCTGAATCGGTAATCTATCCTGTGGAATTATACCAATTAAGGAAAAAATTATCGTTAAAAAGAAAATAATCAACGCGACCAACCCGATGATAAACCATAACTCCATGTAGACCGGTGATTTTGCGGTATCGGGTTTCTCAATTAATTTCAGGGTAATTATATTTGCATCCTTAAGTGTATCCGGTTCAGCAATCTCGGCTAAAATGATGTAATTACCAAATTCAACCTCTGGGATATCCCACAAAAATTCAGCAAAGCCCTTTGAATCTGCCTCAGCTACTAATGTAATGTTAGTGAAATAAGTTAAATTTTCAATATCTCCCTCGGGGTAATAATAAAAGATCACTTTTGCAGTAATTTGTTGAGGTTCATTGTTAGATATAGTAGCAGTAATTCTGATCTTTTTTCCGGGGTATCCATATGGTCGGTTGGTTTCTAATTCGAGAAATGATTCATCCTGAGTGCTTGTGATTATAATTGTTTTATTTGCTTCGTTATTTCCAAGATTTTTTTCGTAAGACATTATAGTTATAGTTCGAACAGATATCACAAGTCGATAAATACCTGGGTTAATATCCGATCCCACCTGCCAATCGAACTTTAAAGTCATCCGTTCATTCTGAGGAAGGACTAGTCCAGTTTGATTTTCAAGCTCGGTTCTAGTACCATTATATTCTAAATATAGCCAAGCCGTAAACTGCCCTTGAATATTACCTTGATTCAGTACCTCAGTGCTAATGCTGATTTCGTCCTCGGCATGCGCCGTATCTTTGGATAGCGTAAAATTCCCCTTTGTAATATTAAGATCAACATAAGGTGTCTGACCAACTGGTTTAATTTTATTATCATATTCTATATCTGGTCCTGGTTGGGAAAAACAAATAAAATTGAGCATAATTAGCGATAAAATGATTAATATTATCAATACAAACGATAATTTATTCTTCAGTTTCATTTACTATTCACCTTAGACTACTTCACTACCTCGTGTTAATCTAATAATAGATGATGCAACATTTCTCGAACCCATCTTGGTCACGCCAATTGGTGAGCCTACATGTAATTTGTTCAAACAAATAGTGCATGCGCCAATTTCAGCATCTATTATCTCACCGTCATCGGTTTTTACTTTGATTTCTATCGAAGTTCTACCTTTTTTAGTGCTTCGACAGCTAGTGCAGCTATTCGCACTTAAATCCTCGAATGCGATAATTCGACCCCTCCAAGTTGGAAAGAGCATAATTTTGAATTGAAGTAAAAAAAGTACGCCGCCAAGAACTAATAATATTATATATATCCAGGGCTCGTCGAAGGTAATATTGTTTTGGAATAAAACAGTATTTATGGTCATAGAGTGCCCACCTCTTTCGGTAAATCCTTAAACTGCATCATAATAAGAGCCTGCGGGGTAATCGACCGTGCTTTGGTACCTTCTGCCTCGCGGAGACCTTCATCTATTTGTAATTCACAAAATGGACAGGCGGCGAGAACGATTTCTGCACCGGAGTCAATAATGTTTTCGGTTTTTCTTTCTCGGATTTGAAATGATAACGGTTTTTGTGAAGCACGGACACCACCACCTGCTCCACAGCACTCATCCGCATTAGGAAGCTCAACCCATTCCCACCTCGGAAATGCTTCAACTATTTTTTTATGTGCAATATCACAGAGTATTCCCATCCCACGGTGGAGATGGCATGGATAGTGTGCCGTAATTTTCAACGGTTTCAATTTTCGCATATACTTTGGCTGATAG
>CBFDAW010000103.1:0-7890 GCA_965602865.1 uncultured Thermoplasmata archaeon | reverse complement strand
GATATCGATACATTAAATAGGCGTTATCACCATTTTTATAATAATTTAAAAGTGTTTGATTAATTACAAAACCCCGTTTTAAATAGAATCCCATTGCCTTTTGATTATGAGTTCTAACTTCGAGTTTTATTGACTTAATATTTCGATGAATACATTGTTTTATAACTGTCTCTATTAAACTGGACCCAATTCCTTTACGTTCATAATACGGATAAACAGCTAACATAAGAATTCGGCCGGTCTGTGCTTCTGATATTGTTGCCAATATGAACCCCACTATTTGGTCTTTGATCTTGGCAACTATGAAACCTTCAGGCCAAAAATTATGAAGATTTATATAAAAAGATGGATGATAATTCTCCCCCAATGTAACCCCAACTAACTGCATTATACTCATAAGGTCTTTTGGTTTAAACCGACGCAAATATATCATTGGCCAGGGTATAGGTATAATAGATATAAAAATACAACGTTTTAAAATTAGTTCGAAGAGTTCTATTTTAATCTTTTATTCCTCAGAAGAAATATAGATTGGATCATAGATACGTTTAATCAAAAGCAAGCGGTGCGGCACAGCCCGGACACTGGGTCATATCTCGGGTCAATGCTGTGCCACAATTTGGGCATGTAAATTGTTGTTCTTCGGCTGTTTCAATGCCCTCCGTTGTTTCGGGTGGTGGAGCTGGTGCGATTTGGTCAGGTTCACTAGCGCTAAGTTGCGCCGGAATTTCTATTGATTCCTGAACCGGCAGCTCTGGTGGAGTCATTTGCTCTTCATCTACGGGTGGTAATGTAGCAGGTTCTTCGGTGGGTGGCATTGCTTCCTGGGTGGGCAATGATTCACCTACCGGTACTTCACCCTCCGTTAATATTCCTTCGTCTTGAAGTACTTGTGTTTGAGCTTGGTCTTCAAAACCCAATGCATCTCCCGGTGGTTCACCAGGAAGTTGCTCGGTTTCGGGAGCAGGTGCATATGCCTCTGTCTCTGGAGGTAATGCTTCTTCACCACCTTCGGGTTCCGGCGGCGGCCCGCCCATGCCTCGCGGCAGATCTTCCGGCTCTTTCTTGCCGCGTTTACGTAAAATAAATCCTAATACAATTACTATTACCACAATAACAATTATTATTATTAAAATCATCATGAAACTCGATAAAATACCCTCTTCTGCATCTTTCTTATTCGGGTCGGTGCCTTTCCTATATTCTTCTAGGTTGGACCTGCCATCCCCATCCTTGTCCTCATCGGCGTCGTGCGGGTCCTTTGGATCGAGACCGTATTGCTCCTCCCAGTCATCCGGCATATCGTCATTATCATCATCTTTATCTTCGATCAAATTCTTAGTATCTCTCAACTTATCCAGTTTATCCGGCATACCGTCACCATCAGTATCCAGGCAAGCCCCCGGGTTATCCGGGAAGTGGTCCAAAGTCAACTTAGGCACCGATGTCGAGTCATTCTGGTTCTTGCCAACGTTCCATTCATCCGGACATTTATCATTGTCATCGTCAAGACTAGCGGCGGGATCATATTTAAATGCATCAATATGTAACCCCGTGGTCGAATCTTTCTCACTCATACCCTGGTGGTTCCATTTATCCGGTGAGCCGTCCTTATCTGAATCCAAACTCGCCGCCGGGTCGAACGGGAACGCATCCTTTGCGTTGTAATGGCCATCATTATCCGCATCCAGCTCACCGATCACCGTGAATACTGGTTTATCGGTTGAGGCTAAAATACTGGCAAGCGTATACTGCTCTGTGATATTACACATCAGAATATGAGAGCCCAAACTCATCTCCGAGTATATCGATGTCCAATCGTTAATCGCTGCAGTATAATAACCAAATTCCATGTCCACCTTCCTCAGCCATTTTGTATCGTTGTAATTATCGGCATAATCAGACCCCAAACCGAATTGGATCGAAAGCTCTGCCCAAAGTAGAGAATCTATATGATCCGTCTCAATTTGGAAGTATGCGCCAATGTCACCTTTGGTCTTATTGAATTCATCCTTATCGGGTTCAAGCTCAGTAGACGGTTTTGATGCATCAGCCACGTTTGCAAACGCTAATGGGCTGGTATGCGCCAAACGCACGACAAAGTTATGATCCAGACTCTCTCTTCGCAGGATATACACTCTTGACACTACATCAGGTAACGAGATATTATTTGGTTTGTCATTTTCTTTTGGCAGCCGTGTAATCAAATCGCCATCCGAGCATTCGAAGTAATGTTCGTGTGAACCGGCACTTAGTGAGCTGTGTTGATAATAATAGAGCTTACCATCTTTATAATTATCATCACTGGGATCCACTTCTACCATAACATTCGGCTCGTCATCAATGTATACCTTTGGATACCCGATCGCTGGTGCATCACCCTTCTCCCCGTCCAAGTCCCTGTATTCGATTTGGAACCTGTATGTATCCGATGATACACCACTTGCGGGTTCCACAGTTATCTTTGAATCACCCTTATCTATTTTATACAGGCTTGGCGGCTGGTTGGTGGAGTTCACAAATAACGATATCTCTTGGCTTGTGGTATTCCCATCCTTATCCTTAAGCCAAATCTGGATTTTATCTTCCACCATTTTGGGTTTCTGGGCACCACCAAGATCAAGTTCCGGGTTCAAACTGAAACTTAACGGTGTGTTCGCCGTTGCATTCATCGTATCCTCGGACACGTCGAAGACACGCTTTCCAAAGAGTTCCTCGTCAACACCGGTCACATACCATTTCAGGGTCTTATAATTATCATCAGGATCGGGATCACTCGCGTATTGGCCTAGCGAAAATTCGAAGGAAGGGATACTCTCATTTCCGTACCAGTTAGGGATCGTGCCATTGATCACCGGCGGGTCGGAGGTCTGCTTGAAGTTTACAAAAAAGCTGTACATCACAGGATCCGAGCAGCCATCGGTGGCGGTGATATCGATCTGCTCTTGCGTACTATCATTTCCGAATTCATTTTCAAACAATAACTCGAGCGACTGGCTAGTGGGGCTGTAGATATAGTTTACATACTCGCTGTTGCTGTAAACATCAATCTCAGCAGTATCGTTATCATCATCGGAGACGATGATATCCAAGTATGTCGGTACATCTTCGGTTACTACGGTAACATTCTGCGCCCACGGTAGGCCTTTGATCTCCGGTTTATCGGGCACATTTTGGAATTCAATGAGCACATCGCCAGTCCACGCCTTTTGGCCAAGACCGTCACTTATCGTGATATTGATATATTCAATAACCGTAGCATCGTAATCATCAGGAGGCAGTGGACTAGAGGGTGATTCCACGGTCCTGTAGAATCGTAATTCACCGCCATTTTTATTTGACCAGATGATATATTTATTTTTGGTGTTCGGGCTGCCGGTGTCATTGTAAATACCGTAGCCGGTTGCCGGATCCGTGATATTAATGGTAATCCCGTCAAACTTAGCCGGACCAGTCTTATTGCCATCCTTAAAATCGTCGTTATCATGGAAGACGAACATAATATCTTCGGATTTATCTTCTTTCACCTTGATGTTGGAAGCTATATCATCGATAATCGGTGGATAATTGAAAATGTAATCTTTTTGGATATGCAAGTTTTTATTTTTCGGTTCAGTGGATGCATTATTAATGATTGTTGACTGATTGGAAATATCGATTATTTCCACACCGGTTCCAGACCATTTATCTTTGACATCTATGTTAGCTATGTATTGGAAATCCGCCTTTGGTGTTGTGCCGCTGATCTCGATGTCGGTTACAGGATTATACAAGAATTGCCCGCCAGCATCCGTCTTGCCCGAACTCAAACTGTGAAATGGATTTTCCTGAATGTCTACTTGTATATTTTCTAACGGCGCCCCCAAACCGTCCATGGTGTTTATATTGACAAAATATTGGATGTATAGCTTCGATTCACCGTCCAGGGTTAAATTTTTAAGATTATCCGCTAAGTTATCATTAAATTGCGCGCCTTCGAACTTTGTGCTGGTAACATTCAGATTTGACTTGGTTAATCTGAAATACGATGAACAATTATTAAATGAACAATTCGTGACCGTTGTACGATAATTAGTATTATACGCCAATCGATCGAGCCAGATGCCATTGGTCGAATTCTCGATCACGCACCAATCGAGGTTTGCGTAACCGCGGTCCTGAACTTTGATGGCACCCCACGTACTCCCAGTTTCATTATGAAAGGTAATTTGTTGGTTAATCGAGTCGCCACCATTTGCGTCCAGTTTACCGGTGTCATTTACGATGATATTGTAATTTCCGTTGAAAATTACGATCGTTCCCGGGTTAATTGTTAATGTCACTCCGCCTCTGATATACACATTTCCATCGATAATTTTAGTTCCACTCCAGGGAGTATCGGTATCGATGTATATATCCGCTGATGCATTTTGTGAGGTAAAATCAAACAATATGGTTAACCCAAATCCACTCAAGATTAAAAATATAATAATTAATATCGAAGAAACTCGCCGCATAAAAGCCACCTCTATTCAATCTCCTACTAAGCCACCTATTTTCCTAATAATAATATCAATATATTAAAATTTCCGAATAAATTCGATATGGAATGGGAATCTGAATATTAAATATTATTGATTACAACTACACAAGTATTTTTATTTATAATTATTGGTTTAAGATTGTAGAAAATAAAAAATTTCTTTCATTCGCTACCGTAAAGTTTTTACTAAATAAAGTTAATGGGGTGAACCCTTTCTAAAGAGAATTGAATCTCCAGATATTTAAATCAATAAATTATAATAACGATTCAATATTCAAAACCCTAAGTATCCAGCACAGTTTTAATTCTGGAGGAGAAGCGATATGACAATAGGATACGACATTCCAGCGGATAAGTTAATATCCAAATTAGTCGAAATATTAAAAAAAGACCAGAACATTTCACCACCACCTTGGGCTCCTTTTGTGAAAACCGGTATACATCGGGAAAAACCACCCGTTGATATCGATTGGTGGTATACACGAACAGCTGCGGTTTTACGGAAGATCTATATGAACTCTCCCGTTGGTGTCAAACGCGTTAGCCAGATGTTTGGCGGGTCGGTAAACCGTGGCTCGAAACCGTATACATCTTGGAGCGGCAGCAGAGCGATTATTAGACATACGATGAAACAATTGGAGAGTGCTGGGCTAATAAAAAGCGTAAATGGTAAGGGTAGGGTGATCCTTCCTGCCGGGCAAAAGTTAGTGGATAATGCTGCACATGAGGTGCGAAAAGAAATTATTGACATAATCCCCGAACTTGCCAAATATTGAATTTTACCTGATATGAATTAATGTACCAGTTGTGATAAATTATGGTCGATCAGGACGAAGAACTGGAAAATATAAGAAAGAAACGCTTGCAAGAACTCGAAATGCAACAGCAAATATCAGAGGAACAAGCGGAAGTACAAGAACAAAAATTAAAGGAATTAGAAGAACAAAAGAAACAAATATTAAGACAGATACTGACCGTGGAAGCCCGTGAGCGACTCGGGAGGATTAGATTAGCCAAACCAGATTTCGTTTCCGGCGTTGAACAGCAATTGATCATGATTGCACAAACCGGGCAACTAAATGGGCAAATAACCGACGAGATGCTGCAACAGCTATTGAGAAAACTCATGGGGCAGAAAAAAGAGATCAAGATTACTCGAATTAGCAAATAGAAAATTTGATATTGAAATAACTGGTGTTGACCCTATGTCAAAAAATAAACCGTTAGGTAAAAAGATCCGACTAATGAAAGTGATGAAAAGTAACCGTCGAGTACCAGCATGGGTTATGATGCGTACGAAACGTAAATTTAGCCAGCACCCCAAACGGCATAACTGGCGCAGAAGCAAATTAAGAAGATAGGTTAAATTTCAAATGTAAAAATAATAATAAAATAATAATCATAGATGTGATTTGATATGGCAGAAGAAGAAGAGCTTGAACGAATATTCACAATTCCATTGCGGGCGACCAAAGAAGTACCAGCACCCAAACGAGCAAATCATGCTGTAACATCGATCAAAAAATATATCGCAAAACATATGAAGGGCGAGCTATCGAATGTCTGGATCGATGAGCCAGTAAATCGTAGATTATGGGCTAGAGGTAAAAAATCTCCGCCATCAACTATCCGGGTAAAGGCTGTTAAATTTGAAGATGATCTAATAGAAGTTACATTACCTGAAGATTAAATAATACATTTTAACCATCTAACGTTAGATCTTGAAATTTTACTAATTAAAAAATCAACTATGTTTTTTCGAGGATTTAACTTGGCTATTGCACAAATAGATGTGGCTGGAAACCCGTATATAGGAATATTTTGTGCCGCCAATGAAAACATAGCTTTTTTACCTATCGATTTTGAAAAGAAATCTATAAAAAAAGTAACTGAAACTTTGAAAATCGAAACTTTTCCCACCCTGATTGCCGGGTCAAGGTTAATAGGGTCCTTGTTAGTTATGAATTCAAATGGTGCAATGGTAAATAATTTCGTAGAAACAAAGGAGATATTAAAACTAAGAAAATACATCAATGTCACGATCTTAAATGATAAATTAAATGCGGTGGGGAATAATATTCTAGCCAACGACCATGGGGCGTTAGTGCATAATAAATTCAGTAAAAAGAGCATCACCGAGATTGAAGATACACTGGATGTTGAGGTAATAAAAGGTACTATTGTTGGGTTGAAGACGGTTGGTACCACTGCGGCGATCACTAATCGAGGTGGATTGTGTCATCCGAAGGTGAAATCTGATGAACTTGAATTCTTGCGCGCTTTTTTTAAAATCGATTTAATTACTGGGACCGCAAATTACGGCACGCCATTGATTGGGGCGTGTCTAATAGCTAATTCGAAAGGTGTAGTAACTGGGACAACAACCACAGGCATTGAGTTAGGAAGAATTGAAGATGGATTCAACTTATAAAGAAAAAACCCAAAGTTCGAATTCCGATGGTAAATCTTCAGGTTCAAAATCGATTTCGTTACCCACCTTTTCAACCTTATCCGCATAGGATAGAAAAGGCTCGAGTGGCTGGATTGATAGAGATAATCCGCCAACTCGATAATGCATAGGTATTGCCACTTTCGGTTCGATCAATTTTATGGTCCTCCAAGCATCTTGGGCTCCGATGGTAAACACATTACCAATCGGAATGATTAGTATATCCACGGGACCGATCTCTTTTATTTGTTCTGGTGTGGGGATATGCCCCAAATCGCCGAGATGGCATATATTGATACCTTCGACTTTAAAAGTAAATATACAGATTTCACCGCGCCTTTCTCCTTTAGCATTATCATGAAATGCTCTAACACCTTTAACCTCGATCCCAAATTCTTCGTGTTTACCCGGTGAAGAAATGGTTTTTGTTGAACCCTTACTGACCGTTTTTACACTATTATGATCAAAATGCCCATGACTTACTAGAACTAAATCGCCTTTAACCTGCGGCTGCCTAATGCCTATTGACTTACCGTCATGGGGGTCTGTTACTATAGTGTGGTCATTATTGATTTCAAAACAAGCATGACCATGCCAGCGTATTTTCATCTTCCTCCCCTTGTGATTCGGGTAATCGGATTTTAACTAAAAATAATTTTCTAATATTTAGGTGTGGTTTCTCTCTCTTATTTTCGTAGCTTTAAGTATAATTGTTCTGTAAGCTCCACATCCTGTCGGCAGTGTTCTACGATTGCGTCAAGGTCACCGGCTTTATACAGTTTGGGAACGTTCTCGCCCGAGAGTCTATTCTCAGGCACCGGTATTCCAAGGATCTGGCATGAGATCTCCAACGCAACATTTAAAAACGTTTGATTCGCCGATAATACCTGCATGCAGTCGAAATGATTGGAGTTTCCAC
>CBFDAW010000102.1:0-7895 GCA_965602865.1 uncultured Thermoplasmata archaeon | reverse complement strand
GCTCAAGATCACGGGACGAGATTCGATTTCAATTTATCCGGGTCAGAATAAAAGTATCACACTATCGATTACTAATCTCGGAGAAGCCAAGGATACGATACGGTTAGAGCTCGAGGCGGGGAAGTTATCCGATTATGTCTATCTTGAAGATCATTCGCTGATGGAACTGGAGAGCAATAGATATGCATTGCGTGAATTGAACATCGAACTACCGATGAATATCAAACCGAGAACCCATGTAATAATAATTACGGCAATTTCCGTGAACAGTGGTGAGATAGTCAAAGAATCTCATGTATTAGAAATTGAAATCTTGGAACCGGAGAGCCACCCCGACAATTCCGGGCCAAACGGTACCGATACGAACGGCACCGCCGGTAATGTAACGAAGGAAAAATCTGCCGGATGGTTAAACGAGATAATATTAATTTCCGCAATCATACTGGTGGTATTGATTATTTTATTACTGTTCGTAGCCATGTTTATTAAAAAGCGCAAGAAACGCGCCGAGCAGGAACAGCTCGCACCGGGGACATTTGCAATCAAACCGGGAGCGCTACCGTCACCGGTGATCACGTTGGAGCAGGTAGGCGGTGCACCGGCGGTGCGGCAATTACCGGGGAGTGCGGCGGCGGGGGTATCAACACAGCCAAGTACCGTAACGACGCCGATCCCTACCTTAGCAAGTGCAGCCACTGCCACTGCAGCCCAAGCACCACCTCCACAGCAAATACCGCAGGTTCCACAGCTGCCGCAGCTGCCGCCGGCGCAAACGCAAGCACCAGCACCCACAGCTGGGCTTGGTGATGAGGAGCCCACGCCAATATTCTCACCCACTTTAGCAGCCACACCTACGACTCCTATCCCTAAACTTACAACTCCTACACCTACCCTGGCAACACCCATCCAACCCGCATTAACACCACAACCAACACCATCCGTTTCCATAGGAACTACGACACCAACTCCAACCGTGGCTCAACCGACAATCCAACCAACCGGACCCACTGTTCACCTACCTGATTCTACTGAGAAAGATGATAATAAAGATAATAAGGAGGTGGAATCGTGAGAGGGAGTTTATTTTTTTATCAAAAATTTGGTGTTTTATTTATCACAATTATCCTTTTTTCTACAATAATCTCGGTGGAGGCTAGTTCGGGGGACCAAAAGTGTGGAAGTAATTATTGTCGCATAAGCCCCTTGCTTGATTTTTCTAAGCCTTCTTGCCCGATTAATGAAGAGGTTAATAAAATAATGGAAAATTTTATTTCCGTATAAAAAAAGGTGGCAATAGAAATGAGACGAAAAAATGTTAAAGATAAGGTGAGGTTAATATTTGTGATTATAATTCTAATGTGCTGGGGATTAATCGTAATCATTCCATTAAGCCAAAAAAATTCAATGGTACAATCCGCTTCATTCTGGGTACAAACCTCAGAGTCGGATTTCAATAACGGGACATTTGATAATGTGACAATAGAGATTAAAGGGTCAGATACGGAATTAAAAATAGATACAATAGAGCTAGATAATTGGTTTAATAAAATACCCAAGAACGGAATACAACCATCTGCTAGATCTAGCCATGCAATGGCCCCTGTTTGGGGAACTGATCAAATAGTGTTATTTGAAGGAAATAATGGGAGTGTAAATAATGAGACTTGGATATACGATTTAAGAAATAATACTTGGACGGATAAAACACCGTCTCCCCGGCCAGGTAACTATCCTAGTAGTGGATACAGGTGTATGGCATCAATTTGGGGAACAAATAAAGTATTGATTTACGGAAGATTGAATTTTGGTGATACATGGGTATATAATGTAAGTAATAATACCTGGATAAATATGAATCCCTCAAAAAAACCTCCTAATAGAGACTATCATGCAATAGCATCCATTTGCGGAACAGACAAAATATTGTTATTCGGCGGCATAGGTCCAAGTAATGAATATGATGATACTTGGATATATAACTTAAGTAATAATAGTTGGACTAATAAGAATCCCCTAGGTAATAAACCAAGCGCTCGATACTGGCATTCAATGGCATCTATAGATGGAACAGATAATGTAGTACTCTTTGGTGGGTTGGATTCCTCCGGTAACAAAAATGACACATGGGTATACGATTTAAGTGATAACAAGTGGGTCCAGATAACATCAGTGAACAACCCACTTGCAAGAAGAAATCACGCACTTGCTTCTATTTATGGTACCAAGAATGTTTTACTTTTTGGTGGATATGTTAGGTTTAATAAATACTTTGACGATACTTGGATATTCACCCTGAATAATAATTCCAAAGGTAATTGGACAGAAATTACAGGAATAGCAAATAAACCATCTAATAGATATGAAATAGCAATGGCAGGTATCTATGGAATGAATAGAGTTGTGCTATTTGGTGGACGAGATACCTTAGGTTATAAAAATGATACTTGGATATTTGTTCTATCTCAACATTTAAATAATGGATATTTTATTTCCTCTTCTTACGATATTGGTTTAAACTCATCATTAAAAACATTAAGATGGATAGGAAATACATCAATTAATACAAGCATTGAATTCCAAATACGAACTGCACAAAAAGAAACAGATTTGAGTTCAAAATATTTTATTGGTCCAGATGGATCCACAACAACATATTATACATTTTCACCTTCAACTATCTGGACTGGCCATAATGGAGACCGATGGGTCCAGTATAAAGCCTATCTCAGTACGAAGAATTCAAAAGAAACACCAAGATTGAAAAATGTCACAATAACCTATAATTATTGGCCGAATACGACATTAATAAGTCCGAATAATAATAGTATTTTAAACAATAATAAACCAATCTTCATGTGGAATTTCACAGATTCAGATTCTATGAACCAAAGTGCTTATCAAGTGCTTATTAATGATGATATTACATTTGAAAGTGTAGATTATGAAAGCGATGTACAAAGTTCAACTGACTATTACTGGCAGTTTCCTAATGGAACAAATTATACTAGTATTGCTGATGGAGTTTGGTATTGGAAAGTACAAACGAGGGATAATGACGGTGATTGGGGCCATTATAGCCCACCATGGAAGATTAGAATTGAAACAATTGCCCCCAACTCAATAATAACCGCACCTGATGATGGATATTATAATATTTTGAATACAATCTCTGGGATAGCATCTGATTCGTTAAATGGAACTGGGTTAAAAAAAGTAGAGTTAGCTATTAATCGAATAAGTGATGATACATATTGGACTGGACAAAAATGGACTGATTTAGAATCTTGGTTATTAACCTCGGGAACTACAAAATGGACATATGATACAAGCTCAGTTATTTGGTATTCAGGTTTTAAGTATAATATTCAATCGCGAGCAATCGATAATGCGACTAATATTGGGATTCCAGATGCAGGAAAAATTATTACAATGGATTTTGATAATGTGACATTTTCAAACGCTTTTCCGATATTTTCTGATGTATCCTCTACAGAAAATGTGAAGGTAGGTGTTACTATCTCAGATCAAATTTCAGGTGTTAATGCATCGACTATTGAATATATAATCTCAGAAAATATGGGGAAAACATGGACATCATGGGAGCCTGTAAAAGGATTGAAAAATGGAAGAATTGTTAATGTTACACTTAATCTAACTTTTCTTAACGGTACTGGCAATCGAATCAAATGGCGAGCCTCTGATTTGGCAGGGAATGGCCCAACAGAATCACGAAATTATATAATAAATGTGAATACATGGGTTCCATTAATTAAACCGAAGGTTAATCTTATTTTCCCCTTAAATGCCATGATAATTAATACTACACAAATAAAATTTACATGGGAGCTTGAGGATACGAGTATGGAAGGTGTTTTATTTGATTTATATTTTGATAATATTACCCCTCCTTATATTTGGGAAACAAATCTCATAAACACAAAATATATTATGGATAATCTTATGGTTGGAGAAACATATTACTGGACTGTAATCCCTAGAACTGAGACAAATAATGGTTGGTGTATATCTGGTGTATGGTCATTTAAAGTGGAAATTCCTATTCCAAAAGTAACCTTAATATCACCTGAGAATAGTTCAATAATTAGTTCGCCTAAACCGACATTAATTTGGTCTGTGGATTATAATGGAACTGAACAATTAAGTTATGATGTTTATCTAGATACAGAGAAAAATTTTATTGATTACGAAGAAATTTCAACAACCTATTATTTACCTAAAACAGTTCTCGAAAAGGGTAAAACATATTACTGGAAAGTTGTACCATGGGCGGGTGCAGTCCGGTGTCCTGAATCAGAGACATGGTCGTTTACAGTCAATAGAGATTATAGACCGCGGATCGAGCTCAAACTAACAGTAAATCCGCCGTATCTCGAGCAGGTACCCGGTGATGTGGTATCCGTTCAAGCAACTGTTTTTAATCTTGGCGAATTGACGGATACGATCTCGTTGAGCGTACATGTTCCGGCGGACGCTGACATTATTGCACTAGTGAGCGAACCTAACACAATGGATGCGATCTCAGATGGTACTGCTGAGTTTAATATTACAGTAACGATTGCAGAAGATGCGAAAAAAGGCGAAGTAGTATTAATTGTCACGGCAGTCTCCGGGAAAGCTGCCGAGTATAATTTGGAGATCGAAGAAAAAGCAGAATTGACCGTGAAGATATTTGGAATAGATAAGCCTGAAACCGATAAATCCTCGACTTTGTTTACATTTTTGAACATTTTATTTATTATCATTATCATCATCATTATCCTGGCACTGGTAATCATTGTTAATAACCGAAGGAAGCGTGATAAAGAGAAAAAATCTACTAAAGGGGCGGTAACCGTAAAGCCCGGTGAGGATCCCACTGCTGTGATTTCCGTAGGGGCGCCTACTACTCCACAGCTCCCGGGTTCGGCAGCGGGTAATGTTGCTGAACAAACAACAGCCACAAGTTCCACTCCACCGGTACTAGCAAGTTTACCATCGGTTGTTCAGGCACCTGCTTCGCAACAGATATCGCAAGTTGCAAAGCTCCCGCAACTGCCGCCCGCACAAATGCAAGCGCCAGCACCCACAGCTGGGGTTGGTGATGAGGAGCCCACGCCAATGTTCACACCCACTTTAGCAACCACACCCACGACACCTTCACAAGCTGTACCAAGCCAAACCACTGCACCAACGGTAACCACACTGACAGTTGTCCAGCAACCCGGTACTCCACCGATACCTGCGGTTATTACATCAACTACCACAGCACCATCAGCAGGTACCCAGCCAACAATACAATCCACCGGACCAACCGTTCATCTACCGGCTTCTACACCACAACCGACCATTGCACAATCCTCACAACCTTCACCAACGGTAGCACAAGCACAAACTCAAGTCCCCAATGAAAATAAAGAAAAAAATGAAAATTAGAGGGAATAAAGTGATTAAAATGTTATCTGTCTCTAGAAAAATTATGACCACAATAATTATAATAATTCTCTTAGCTGCATACATCTCGGTGGAGGCTAGTTTGGGGGATGATTTTTTGGGAAGTGACCAAATCCGCATAAGCCCCTCGCTTGAACGTTCACCGCCTTCTTTGCCCTTTGACGGTGATGTAAATAAGGTTATTTCAAAAGCCCCCCTTGCCTTCACCGAGAACCAGGGACAACTGGATAACGATGAGGTGAGGTTTTATGAGCAAGGTGGAAGTGTGTGGTTTACTGATGATGGTGTATGGTTTGAGCTCAGTGAAGATGTTGAACGTAGGAGTCAGGAGTTAGGATTCAGGGGTCAGGGTGATTCATTTCTAATGGAAAGACCTGAGCTGCCAGAATGCAAACGGGTGGTTCTCAAACAGGAGTTTGTGGGTGCGAATAAAGTCCGACCGGAGGGGAGAGATCGCGCAAGTTGGTATAGTAATTTCTTTTATGGTAACGAATCGTCTAAGTGGTGCACGGCGGTGCCGAATTATGGTGAAGTATATTATGAAAATTTGTATGATGGTATAGATTTGCGATATTATAGTAATGAGATAGGATTGAAATACGATTTAATAGTGCATCCAGGGGCAGATATAAAACAAATTAGAATAAGATATGAAGGTGCAGAGGGGTTAGAAATCGATGATTCTGGAAATCTAGTAATCAAAAATTCAATTGAAGATGTTATAGATGGTGGAATATTGATTTATCAGGACATGGAGGATTGCCGAAGGCTAGTTGAAGGATCATTCGTGAAATTTAATGATCTAGAATACGGTTTTAAGATATCAGATGATTATAACCATCAGGAGATTTTAGTAATCGACCCTACTGTAATGTTAGGATACTCCACTTTGGTAGGGAGTAGCGCTAGTAGCGAGGATGGGTATGGTGTTGCTGCAGATATTGCGGGGAACGTATACATAACAGGACATACATATTCAAGTACTTTTCCTGTCACACCTGGTACCTTTGATACATCCTTTAGTGGTACTGTTGATGCGTTTGTTTTTAAATTAAACCTAAACGGCTCAGAACTTAATTATTCTACATTCATTGGGGGATTTAGTTTTGATAATAGCTATGATATTGCAGTGGACCCCAATGGTAACACATTCATTACAGGTACCACGCGTTCTACGGATTTCCCGACCACGAAAGGTGCCTTCCAGGAAACAAAAAGTTCCGTTTTTGAATATGATGCATTTATAACAAAACTTAACCATAATGGTACAGCTCTTCTATATTCTACCTATATCCAGGGAGGTAACAATGAATATGGTCAGGCTATAGCAATAGACTCCAGTGGAAATGCATTTGTGACAGGTGAAACAGTATCAACAGATTTTCCCACGACAAATGGTTCTTATAAACAATCAAATAGTGGCAACACAGATGTATTTGTATTGAAAATGAACCAGACCGGTGATGGTTTAATTTATTCCACATATGTCGGAGGTAGTTCACAAGATAATGGTTACGGTATTGTTATCGACAACATCGGGAATGCTTTCGTAACAGGTGGGACGAGATCATCGGATTTTCCAACCACCGAGGGTGCTTTTAACAGAACGAAAACAGGATCTAATAGCCATGTTTTTGTACTTAAATTGAATAAAAACGGGTCCACGCTTAATTATTCAACATATGTTGGTGGTTATAATAATGATATAGGCTATGATATTGCAATTGACTTAACGGAACAAGCAATCGTAACAGGAATAACAAATTCTTTGGATTTTCCAAATACAACTGGTGCGTTTGATAGATCATATAGTGATCGATACGATGTTTTCGTATTCAAATTAAATCAAACCGGCTCTGGGCTCAGATTTTCAACATATATCGGCGGCACAGGTGCAGATTATGGTTATGGTGTTGATGTGGATTCGGTTGGCAATATTTATATTACGGGTATCACAGGATCTTCTGGGTTCCCGGTTACTCAAGATGCATATGATAATATAATCAATGGCACAGGAGATAGTTTTTTACTACGAATGAATCCTGATGGATCAGCACTCATTTATTCTACATTCATCGGCGGTAGTAATTCTGATACTGGTCAGAGGATCGTATTAGATCAAATGGGTAACGCATATATAACCGGATACACATATTCATCGGACTTTCCTATAACCCCAGGGGCTTATAAGTCACCAACTAGCGGAGTTCGTGATGTTTTTGTAGTTAAATTTTCATTTGAACCGATAATTAATATCTCTTCGATATCTTTGCTCAGGCAAAATATACCAACAACCAAAGTCTACTCACGGTTGTGCCCATATACATTCAGAGTAAATGTTATTGACACAGCAAACATTACTGATTTAACCAGCGTTGTATTAACCTTAGACAGTATCTCCGAATAATATATTTCATTGAGGTGGTGTCCACTGAACCTCAGTC
>CBFDAW010000101.1:0-7938 GCA_965602865.1 uncultured Thermoplasmata archaeon | reverse complement strand
TTCATATTTATCGTACCATTCATTTGCTTTGTGGAGTTGTTTAAGTTTTTGTAAAATAATTTTATATATATTAAACCACATTTTAGTATATTAATATAGTATATATTAATTTAAGGGTAATACCACATATATTTTATATTAGTACCACTTTTTTCATACATCATCGATCTTTCCAAATCGGTTTCCGTTTCTCGATAAACGCCTGCAGACCTTCGTTAGCGTCGTCGGTAGCCATAAGCTCGTTCAGGTACAGGTCCTCTACACTTTTCAATGCTTCTGGGTAGTTCAGCTCAAGGGTCTGGTACATTGATCTTTTGGTAATTTTAAGCACTGCCCCGCTCAAACTGGTGAATTTATGGATCAACTCTTTCTTCTTTTCTTCAAACTCCTCAGCGGGGAACACCTGATTCACTAGACCAAGCTCCATTGCCTCTTGCGCAGTGATTACATCACCGGTTAAAATCAGTTCAAGTGCTTTTTTTCGGTCTATTAACCGTGGAAACATGATCGCTGCAATGGGTGGCAAAACTCCAACTTTAATCTCCGGTTGACCAAACTTCGCTTTATCCGAGGCAAATACAAGGTCACAAAATATTGCCACTTCACAGCCACCGCCCAGTGCTGAACCATTGACTAATGCAAGTGTTGGGGCTGATATTTTATATAAATTATTAAAGATTTCGTGAAATACCGTAATCATTTCATTGACTTTATCCTCGGTATGCTCCGAAACGTCCACACCTGCCGAAAACGCTTTACCAGACCCCGTTAGAACCACTACTTTTAAAGTGGGGTCCACTGCAAAGTTTTTTAGTGCCTGGTTAATTTCCATCATCATCGCGATATTCAGTACATTTAATGGTGGGCGATCAAATACTAATTCGCCTATTCCATCATTTACATTTACGTGAATATTTTTGAACTCCAAACATACCCCCCTGATACTTAGGTTATGTTATTATGCTACTATACTGAGCCGGTTAATGAATTGAAGATTTATTAAGTTTATTAGCTTAATTTAAATTTCATCTCTCAAACTTTAAAGAACTAAGAAGAAAGATACTAATATTATCAAAGGGTCACACTTAATTGATTATTATTTACTGAATAGGGGTTAGAATTTGTGTGCCACGATGCTGCACAAGTGATGAGGGTAGGCACCTCGGGGTCAGGATCCACTTCGTTAGGCTCTAATTAAAATCCGCTTGTCAGGCTCTGTTTAATTCTCACTTATCAGGCTCTGCATATATGTCATTGGTTTAGGCTCGTGTACTTGATTATAGCTGTTAACCCCGATCCTGATTAAACAAATATAAATCAGAACCCGCTCCTATTTCAGTAAAAATGAATCAGCACCCGCTCCCGAATTTAAATCAATCTAAGAAATCATTCCATTATCCTCGGGTTCGGGCTCCACTTCGTTAGGCTCTACTTAATTTTCGCTTAACAGGCTCTGCATATATTTCATTGTTTTAGGCTCGTGGATGCCGGATTATAGTTGTTAACCCCGATCCTTATCAAACAAAGATATAGCAGAGCCCGCTCCTATACCAGTAAAAATGAATCAGCACCCGCTCCCGAATCTCGATTAATCTCGGATATCATTCCGTTATCCTCGGGTTCGGGAGCCACATCGTTAGGCTCTACTTAATTTTCGCTTATCAGGCTCTACTTATATTTCATAATTTTAGGCTCGGGGAATACGAATCGTTTGGTCAAGAAAGAACCAAATTTGTTTGCACATTGATAGGTGCCTGAATATTATTGCAAATTAACAATAAAAAGTCCCTGACTCTATTGACTGGTGGTACGGGCACGCACATTGGCGTCCAAAACCTATTAAGAATCACGAAAAATTCTGCGTAAAATTACCCAAAAAATATAAATATGAAAGGCAAAACCTACACTGCTGGCTCATACGCAATTCGAGAAGCTCGAGATGTTTTGTATTTTTACACGTAAACTATAAATACCCTATAACTCTTATTATTATAACACACACAAAATAAAAATCATTGGAGAATACTGGTTGAACCTCAGCGGAGAGACTTGACCTCTATCTGAATATGGATCACTTACTCAAACCAACAAGAGGGGGGAGGCGTAATCAATACATTACCAGAATTTGAGCCATGTATACGAATAAAAGGGGATTATCAAGTAAAGAAGATACTTTTTGGTAACCAAGCGCTTAAATTTGTTGGTTCTGGGGATTATGTAAATGATAGTATTGGGGGGAGAGCCTGAGAATTAGAATAATAATGGGCAAGTGCGACTGGTTTTGTCGTTTCGTATCTGGTGTTGTAATTTTAAATTTAATGCTCTCCCCTATTTTTTTCGTTTCTGTTATTAGTATTGGTTCCGGCTCAGCATCGGATTTTGTTATTGCATTAGATTCATCACCTACATGTTCACCTAATATACATGTCATAAACAATGACTGGTATATCGGCAATTTTGAAAATATCACGATTTATAACCAAACATTGATTTTAAATGGAAATTTAACAATTAATTCCACAGGTAAACTATCTATTTATAATGCCAGTTTGATTTTAAACAATACTATCTCGAGGTCTTATAATATAATAGTGAATAGTAATGGCTCACTATACTTATCGTATTCAATAGTAACGTCAGCACTAGCTGCTACATGTTCCAAAATAATATTTTACGCGAATAGCAGCGGAACCATTTCAAATTCAAATTTACAAAATCTGGGCACGAATGATAGAAATTTTTCAGGTTTAATAATTCAATCAGATAATATTAAACTCATTAATTGCACAATTGAAAATTGTAAGTATGGTTTATTTTTAAATTACAGCTCGCCAACGATTTCCAATATTAAGATCGCAAACTGTAAATTTGGGATATTCGGTATTGGTACACAGAGTACAATTACAAACTGTGTTATTACCAATAGTAATGCTGGTGTAGAATTAGTAGCTGGTTCGAACCTAACTGCTATCGATTCGGAAATAGGCACTCCCAACCTTAACTATGACTCTAAAATTCTCCAACAAAACTCATTAAGTATTCAGGTAATATTCAAGAAACCAAACTTGAGATATGTTGAAAATGCAGAGATACTGGTTAAAAATAATGGTATTTTTAAGTATCGGACAAAAGGATTCGGGGGAAATCACAGTAAAACAGATAAAGACGGTAAAATCGAAATGGTCATTGTTGATCATAAATTGTTCTTGGGAAATAATAAAACGGACTATACAACAACACTTTCTGTTAAATATAAATCAAGATCAATTTATAACCGAGCTATCAATCTGACTCAGGAACATATTGAAATCATCGCATTCGATAATAATATGCCAGTATTAAGTTTTCCCAGCGTCAATCCATGGTACGGGACAGTTGATACAAATTTTTGCTTTAAAATTAAATATTCCGATCAGGATGCCGATACGCCAGAGAAGGTAGATGTGGAAACCGATGGAAAGATATATCAAATGCAATATAATTCTATAGATTTTGATTGGATAAATGGAACCTGGTTCCATTTCAATACTACATTATCGGAAGGGGAACATAAATTTAGGTTCATAACTAATGATGATCTTGGATTTTTAGATGTAATTGTACCATCTAGTAAAACCAGTAATTTATCAGGTCCATTGGTTGAAGAGCAAAATAATTTTCCTGTATTATCTGAGGGTTCGGTAACTCCAATGGTTGGTAATCCAAATACTGTCTTTCGATATCAAATCAAATATTTTGATGCAGATTGTGATGCTACAAAAATTTCAAAAGTTTACATTGATAATCTTGGGCATACTATGACGCAGAACTCAACAAACGAAGAGGGTCATGATGACAATCAAAACCAAGCACTCTGGTTTGAGCTCGACACGAAACTACCAGTCGGGAATCATAGTTTCTATTTCAAATTCAATGATGACAATGGTTCCATAATTGTTCGGTGGCCGGAGGAGAATTTAGAAAACGATGCAGTCGTTGGACCAATTGTTAATTCATTTAAGAATCATCCACCAACAATTGGTAATGGTTCAGTCACGCCGAAGATCGGGCATAGGTTAATACTATTTAGTTATACGATCTCCTATTATGACCCCGATGGTGACCTGCCAACTTTGGCAATGGTAATAATCGATGGCGTACCTTATAATTTAACCCGCGCTAGAATCGTACAAAATATCTATTTCTATGAAACATATCTTCCAATTGGGGAGCATTGCTTCTATTTCGTGATCGGTAATGAGGTGAACCAGCACTATGTTCGATATCCGGCTAACAAATCTCTCGTACTTCTGGGACCGGTAGTGTTTGATCTTCCACCGGTGCTTAAATCAGGACAGGTATCACCCGCCGACGGGACTACTAATACCATATTCAATTTTTCAATTCTATATCAGGACTCTGAGGACGATTTACCATTTAATGGATCGGTTATAATTGACAACCGACCATTTAGCCTTAAAAGATTGCCCATTAATAATAACTATAATGATTCAGGTCATGAATTGTTATTCAGCTATTTTACTCCGCTCGAGGTGGGTGAACACACATATTATTTTACCTTCAACTCAGGTGATTATTTTCTGCGCTATCCTGCATCAGGATATTTGACCGGCCCAAATGTCATAATAGAATCAGAAACTCAACCCGGGATATATTCTAATTCATCAGATGAACAATCCGAAGATACAATAGACACAGAGGATAACAATACAAGTTCCCAGCAACCAGACAAGAATAATACGTCATCAGATGATCAGGCGTCCAATCAAATAGAAGGATTTGAAGTAATAAATTACAGCTTTATTCAATCCATAACATGGCGGGGCACTGAATATATCTTTATTCTTCATTGTAAAATACCACCTGAATTAATTAAAGATACTATATGCTGGGTTTATATCAACGAAAAATCATATTTCATGTATATCAATACAAATAGTAAAGAAAATATCACGCGGTTAACATTAAATATACTTTTATCACCGGATGAATATAGTTATCATTTCCTGTTCAAAATCGGTGAGACTTGGTTAAGGTATCCATACCGTGGTGAGTTGCGAGGACCAGTGGTAGAATCCGAACCGGATAGCTCTGAGGGACAAGAAATTACCGAGCGTATCTCGAATAACCTGGATCTTAGAAATATTCAGGTACTAGCTATTGCCATACTTTTTCTCTCTTTCATTATTTTTTCAATTTATTACTCATATTTTTTACCAAAAAAAAGACACCAGTAATAATAATCATAAATAAGAGACAATGAAATTTTTTCAAATTTTTGTACTCTTGCGTTTCGATTTAGAAATGTTCGATTTGATGCCGGATTATTTCTTATTATTAAGTATTAGTATCGTCTTTCTCTACTGGGTCGTCTATCCGAGCCTCTGGTATCGCGCCGTGGTTGGTAACCGCGGCCACCTGAACGGCCGCCATTGCGTCGGTCATATCGTTTTCTTTCTACATAACCCTCAGGTGGTGTTAAGAGCGTTTTAATGGAAACTTCAACTTTACCATTTTCGATTCTAATTACTTTAACTTTTACTTTATCGCCTATATTTAATCGGTCAGAAATCTTGTCCACATGTTTATATTCAATCTCGGAGATTCTAAGAAATCCATCGGTACCGGGGGTCAACTTTACGAAGGCACCACTATCGATAATCTTAACAACCTCAGCACCTTCAAAAATTTCGCCAACCTCCACCGTGCGTACGATATCTCGCACCATTTTCTCAGCGCGTTGAGCACCATCTTTATCCGTGGAAGTGATTAATACTCTACCACTATCTTCAATATCAATCTGTACATCACACGCATCCTGGATCCCGCGCACTATTTTACCACCGGGACCGATGATCTCACCGATCTTTTCAGGGTCGATCATGAAACTTATGATTCTCGGTGCATATTCGGATAGATCATCTCTGGGTTTAGGGATAGTTGATTCAATTAAATTTAATAATTGTGTTAAAGCAGGTCTAGCTTGTGAAACAGTGGCTTTGATAATATCCATATTAAGCCCCAGTGTTTTACTATCCATCTGTACTGCGGTAATTCCATCACGCGTCGAAGTTAGTTTAAAGTCCATGCCTCCTGGGCCATCCTCCAGATCCTGGAGGTCGGTGATTACTTTCCATTTACCATCGCCAGAGGCTAGACCCATGGCGATACCAGCAACTGGTTTTTTAATGGGAATCCCCGCATCCATAAGAGCGAGTGTCGAGCTGCAAGTAGAAGCCATAGATGATGACCCATTTGAGCTCATCACCTCGGATACCACTCGGGTTGTATACGGGAAATCTTCCTCACTCGGTAAAACAGCTCTTAGTGCCTTCTCGGCTAGTGCGCCATGCCCTATCTCACGCCTTCCTGCACCGCGTAATGGTTTAACCTCACCAACGCAATATGGTGGGAAGTTATAGTGATGGAAATATTTTTTAGTCCCATTTTCTTCCATATTCTCCATGGAAAGCTCATCACCAGGTGCACCAAGAGTAACGATTGTTAAAGTTTGGGTTTCACCACGTGTGAACAGCCCAGTGCCGTGAGTGCGTGGTAAAATACCCACATCTGCATTTAGTTCACGAATTTCATCAAGCTTGCGGCCATCTACACGCCGGTCTTGGTTTAGAATTGACTTTGAAACCTGATCTTCAATGAAGTCTAAAAAGAACCTATTCATAAGCACAGTCAGATATTCTTCGGCTTCTGTTTCTTTCCTATTTTCAGAAACCAGCCTCGGTTTTAATTCTTGGATAGCCTCGTTTTTTAGACTTTCCAAAATCTCTTTTCGCTCATTTTTTGAACCCTTTGGTGTATTAAACAAAAATTTATCTAGCCTCGGTAGCATCATTTCTTTTAAATCGTTCACGAGCTTTGCTTCTTCCTCGGTATAGTCATCCTCCCAGATAAGCTCCTCGGGCTTTAGTTTCTCAATTCCAATCTCTGACCGTATTTTATCAATAAACTGCGCCAACGGTGCCATTGCATTCAATGCAACCTCGAACGCAGTGATCAACTCAGCATCTTTAATTTCTTGGGTATCACAATCGATCATCGAGATTCTTTCACCATCTCCTTGTACAACGAGCTGTACATCCGATTGCTCGATCTCCTCTACATTCGGGTTAATGATGAATTCGCCATTAATCCTACCGACCCTAATTCCGACCACCGGACCATCAAACGGTATGTTTGAGATATGTAAGGCGGCCCCTGCAGCAAGCATCGCCACTACATCAGGTTTATTTACACCATCAAAGCTCAAAGGATAACATATTACTTGGACTTCATTTCGCAACTTACTCGGAAACCGCGGTCGTAATCCACGATCGATCATTCTGCCTGTTAATATCGCATCATTAGTTGGTCTGCCTTCGCGCTTGGCAAACCTTGGTCCTTTTATCCTACCTGCCGCATAGTATCGTTCTTCATAATCAACCATTAACGGAAAAAAATCTACGGCGTCCCGGGCTTGTTTTGACATAGTAACTGTGGCAAGTACAAGCGTCTCACCGATTTGGACAGAGACTGCAGAATTTGCTTGTAGGGCTAGTTTACCTGTCTCGAACGTTATGGTTTTACCAGCATGCTCCATTGTATATGTATGTATACTCATTTATCTCACCTAAAGAATTAAAGTATATATATTTCACGTGAAGAATTAAAGCATATATATTTCACCTATATAAGTATCATTGATATAATTAATATCATTCTTGTGCTTAAAAATTGAAACTTGATTCTTAGTTATCTATTAAACATTAATAAGTACAACCAAAAAAATTATTTTTTAAATTCTATAATATCATTTATTGTATTATTTCAACTTCTTATAATTCGGGGGTAAAAACAAATAATGATTATAAATAATTATTGGCTTATTGTATTTGTTTAGCTAACAAACCCATTGTTATTTAAACTCTTTGATATCTTGCA
>CBFDAW010000100.1:0-7963 GCA_965602865.1 uncultured Thermoplasmata archaeon | reverse complement strand
GTTTATCTGTAATGAAAGCTCTTTGCCGAAATTCTTCTTTATCTCTTTTGCGTTTCTATGCGCATCTTTTAAGATCTTATTGACATCAGCTGTGGTCTCAGCGTTGATCTTTTCGATAATCTTTTCGATTGTCATATCAATACTACCTTTTTTTCTTGACCTTATCTATGTAGATTCGAATAGTAGGATATCTAAGGTACCCTTTGGATTCGGATATCCCCTGGAATTAAACCTATATACTTAGATCCAAATGTCTTTAAGCTTCGGAATAAGGCTGTGCCCTAACACCGGAGCTTTAACACTTTTTAACCCAAGAACCCAACACCAACCATCAGTAAGATTGCAACTAACAATCCGAAAATGGCAAGTGTCTCGGACATAACGGTAAATATCATACCTTTACTGAACACTTCAGGATTCCGTGCAGCACCGCCAATACTTGCACTTGCAGTTATTCCCTGACCTATTGCGGAGATGCCGGTCAGACCAACCGCAAGACCAATAGCGACTGCCGTTAAACCAATATATGGCTTGCTTAGGAAGGCAATGTCACCGCCACCGCCGCCCAGAAGACCGCCAAACATCAGCAACAGGATAGCAATTAATAGCCCGTAGATACCCTGTGTCATGGGCATCGCCTGAAGCACTAACGACTTCCCGAATCGTTCAGGTTTCTCGGCAACTGCACCAATACCCGATGCACCAGCTATACCTATTCCCGTAGCTGACCCAATACCTGCTATTCCGATAGCAAGTGCTGCGCCTATAGCGATCATCGCTTGTGTGTTCTCGGCTTCTGCTGTTACATTCGTAGATTCATTACCGCTTTGACCAAATTGGCTCGGGACTGCTGTTTCAGTTGTAGTTATACTACCCTCATCATTGTCAGATTGACACTGACTATTTTGCGCGGTAGCAAAACCTACAATCACCATTATAACCAGTAACAGCATTAATAAAATAACTACTGGCTGTATAGATTTCAATTTTCGTACTCGCACCATCAAATTTCCTCCAAATTCTTTACGATCTTTAGATTTTTTTTCCAATTTTTAATCTTATCTTTAAATTTCCTTTTTCTGTATTTTACTATTTTTTTGCTTCAAGTTTTGTTACTATGTGCTTTGCTCTAAATGGCTGGAATTGATTGCCACCACCTTCATAGAATCTCCCGAAAAATTCAACATATTGTAATCTTAAAGAATGAATCCCCGCGCCTAAAGCCTGGAGAACGAAATTTATCAAATGCCCAAAAAAAAGCAATATGATAACAAGTGCAACCATGACCGGGTGCACCGGCAGAATTAGCTCGCCGATTATATTAATCGTCATTGCGATCCCCGCCGTCGCCAGCCCCAATGCCAGCAACCGAGCGAAGGATAAGGTATCACCTAGATATCCCGTGATATCAAAGAAGAATAATCCCTTCTTTTTAATGATAACCAGCACAAGTCCAATGATGATCATCATGTATGATATATTTAAGATAAGGGATGAAAATTCATATTTAAAGAAAGCATAGAAGATTAGGATAAGTCCAAAAGGTACCAACAAGAACCATGGGAATTGACTTAGAAAAAATTGTTTGTAATTACCATATTTTAGATTATTTCCCGCAGCCATTATTATACTCATCATTATATAGCTCACACCGATTACCAAAGCTACTTGTAAAAGTATCACGGGATCACGAATGGGGTCGTATGGTAAGTTGAAACCGAGAATTTGTGCTTTATATAATGGTATACTGGGATTTTGGTAAATCAATCGTGGTACGAGGTCACCGAAAAATGAACCCATGATAAATCCAAAAATGATGGTGGAGATACCCATAAATATCCCGATATATGAGGCTTGTTTAACTACCGGTCGGATCTTACCTAGGTGAAAATATCCAAATATACATAAAGATAATATAACAAACCCGTACCCGGCATCGCCAAGCATTAAACCGAAGAAGAATACAAAAGGTATGGAAATTAGAACCGTGGGGTCTATTTCGTTATATTTTGGTGTTGCAAATAATGTAGTAAGTACTTCAAACGGTCTGAGCCAGGTTGGGTTTTGAAGCTTAACCGGTATATTTTCATCATCGGGTTTTGGATCTCGAAAGTGACATTTTACATGGCCATTGGTCACTTCTAAACATTTTATCCTTAACCGCTCCTGGTTTTTTGTAAGTACCCAACCAAGTATCACTTTGGTTTTATTAGTCTCCCCGAACCTGCTAAAGACCTCTTTTTGTTGTTTTTCGTTTTCCAGCTCTTCGTCGAGGATCAATAATTTATCATGCCAGGCGTTATAAATCTTTTTCAAGATCTCTAAATACCTATCCTTTTTTTTATTAAGGGCTTCAATTTTTGAGTTAATCTTATTCAACACTTGATCCGGTGTACCTTGGAGGCCTGAGATTTCGAACTCTGTGAAGAACCTACCTCGAAGTCTGGTCTCCAACTCTGATTGCTGAGATATATGTGCGGCAAGAACCACGGAATATTTCTCATCCACCTCGCCATAACGATAAGTAACATCTTTCATATCTTTTAAAGCATTTTTAAGCTGTTCAATCGAATCAACGGTACCGGCTTTGATGATAAGGTGTTTACTGGTGCCTAAATATGCCAGATTAAATCTAATAGTTCTTAGCATTTTAATTTGATCGAGCTGGTGTTTTAGTGTATTAAGTTCTTCATCCAGGGTGTTTAAATTTGATTCGATATCCAACACATTATCCTCGATTTGTTTAAACACCGTAACCGCTTCAGAAAAGATCCTGGCGGTATCTTTCGGTTGGACAGTAAATTTCGGTCTGGGAGAAGGTCTTGTAAATGATTTAAAGAGCCCCTCAGGAGGCGGGGCAACAAGGTCAAGTATGTCGAGAATTCGATTCACTCGTAGCCCATATGAGATACATTTGACGGTTTCCTCGTGGCTTTTACCGGTATTGAGCAAGGGTGTGAAATCTTCATTACTTTTTGCCACCTCGGTGATATCAATTAATCCTGATTCATGTAAACGGTTTATAAGGTCCGTAATATATTGTTCGTGGACGATTATTGTGACTTCTTTCATACGAGCAGGATACAACACTTTTTTCTCCTCCTCCGATATGTCTCCTAAAGCTCGTAGACCAATGTGAAATTTATTTGATAGATCTCTATAAAAATTATGAATGAACTACAAAATTTCAATCATTAATGATCGTCTTCACTATATGGTCAACAGCTTTTGGTATTCTACCCAAAACCTCTTTTTTCAGTTTCTCTGCTTCTAATTCGCCATCTCCTTTAATCTTTTCAGCTTGGTGTATTGCCTTTTTCTCATCCTGTTTATACTGCCGCTCGAGCTTAGCCGTTAATTCAGAAATGGTTTTTACTTTGTGAGCGATTATACCTTGGTTGGCTGCAACCAAGATCTTTTCTGCTCGTTTCTTAGCATTTTGGATATCTAGCATAGCTTTTTCTTCTGCCTGTTTTACCAATTCTAAGTCTTTGAAATCGGTTGCTCCTGTTGTTGTCGATATCTTTTTTTTAGAACTCTGGAAAACCAAATTTGGTCCCCCTGAATATTCGGATTTTGTGGGTAATAAATGTTAATATTAATAAGTTTTTGGATAATAATTATGATATATGCTTATTTGTTAATCACCCAGGATATGATTTTATTAGGGTCATAAAATTCTCCTAAATAAATGATTACTTAGGTACGAGGGTTGGTTAGGTTTTTCCCACACTCCCGCCAACGATTATTATCATATTAAAATCATAGTGGTCCCTTTTGAATACTAAATTTGGGAGACAAAACATTATTAATTGTAATCCAAGCTGCCACATTAATGATAAAATAATGAACTTTTTTACCAAAGATATATATATACCTTTAAAATATCAAATCTATTGTAGATATGAAGTTAGTTAGAAATTCAAAATAAATATAAAAAAAAGAGGTTAAATATACTAACACAATAAAAATAGATTAAAACTTAGAGGTGTGAGATATGAGAAAAAGCGTTTTGGCATTTTTAGTAATATTAATAATGTTAGGTTCTTTGATCGTGCTAACCCCGAATGTCTCGGCGTGCCATAGTCAAAGCACGACATGTTCGCCAACTGAAAAGGACATTACCGATTTTAATACCTGGAGCGTGACCTACGAGATCGATGTGAAGTTGACGCCGGGGTGTGGTAGTACGTACTGGGTAGGGTTTACATTAGGTGCTGTATTACAACCATTCAGCGCCAAGCTCTACAAGAAAGATGACCCGAGTAAAACACCCATCGAGGGCTCGGGTACACCACCGGACGCAAACCATAATAACTGGGCTGGCTGGATCTCCGTGGGCTCGGGAAACCCCGTACATTACTATGCGATCTTAGAGGTTTCATGTCAACAAGGCACTGATAACGGCGAATCTGCAACAATTACCGTGGATGTTTGGAGCTGTGATAATGTTCCAAACGACCTGGAGCACCGGGTAGTTACCACCATTTCCACTGTAAATATTCCCTTTGGAATTGTAATGTCACATAAAGTACCTATCAAAGCCGTCCAAAAAGTTCGCCCGGGAAATTGGGTTGACTACATTATTTCAATTAAAGATATCGGCGAAGCAAATGGGCCAATAAATTTATCGAAGGATATTGATAAAACCGATTTCAAGTTTTCAAACGATTGGGAATATGATTTCCCAAGCACGGTTACAATCGTGGATGTGGAAGGTACCGTGGATTTCACATTAAGCCTTAAACCACCCTCTGCTGCCGTGGATGGTACATCTGCGATTTTCGTAGTCAAAGGTATAAGTCAACTGAATTCTAGCTATAAACATTCAATAGGTGCAAAGGTAATAGTAGCAGTGGCAAAGCCTGATTTATCGGTCTTCGACGATAAAAATTATTGTAATATCAAACTTTGTTCCGATGACCCCTGCGATAGTGAGACCATTAACATTAGCCTGGATATTTGGAATCTGGGAGAAATTGCAGTATCTAATTTTAAAGTTACCTTCAGGTTAATGGATATCGGAAATGAACAGTTGATAGGTAGTATCACCGTCACCGACACTGTAGATCTAAATCAGAATATTAACATTAAATATCCCTGGCAAGCTATTGAAGGAGAACATTCCTTATGTGTCGATATCGACGAGGATAAAGTTATTCCGGAACTCGAAGAAGATTCGAACAATGAAGCAGGTTTAGTGGTTAATGTTGGTCCGGCAAAACCTAAAAATATAGTATTGTCCATGTCGCTAACCCCCCAAAGCTGTTCCCCGGGCAGCGAGTTCACAGTCTCTGGAGATGCAAAATATAACCCGGAATATAATAGTCTATCCTTGAAGAACACCAATGTTGACATAACTATTAAAGAAACAGAAAAGAAATTCAGCACAACAACGGATACCTCGGGTAAATATTCAAAGGTCTGTATTGCCCCCACCGACCCGAATCCGTATACGATCCAGGTTAAAATCACAGATGGCACAATTTCTGCTAAGGCGGAAGAATACCTAACCGTTTCACAATTCCAAATCTCGGTCCTTATTACACCTACCACGGCAATTACCGGCGATCCCGTTACGATCTCGGGCAAAGTCACGGAAAAAAATGAGGGTATATTAGACGCCGATGTAACAATTTTATTATTAGATGAAAATGGTGTAGCGGTAGGAAATCCAGCCAATACCAAGACTAATACAATGGGTGTATATACAAAAGAAATTCCAGCACCTGATGTGTCTGTATATTCTGAGTTTGATGTGGACATAACCGCGATAAAGGATAATATCAAGGGTGTCCAGAAATCGTTATTATTCGTTGATATCGACACAGACGAAGATAAAATCGGTAATGAAGAGGATGATGACGATGACGGTGATGGTTACCCGGATATTATAGAAATCCCCTATGAATATGACCCCTTGGATAAGTATGATGCACCATTACCTGTTGCAGAGGCGGGTTTGGACCAGAGTGTGGATGAAGGCACCTCGGTGTCGTTCGACGGCGGTGAGTCATACAGTCCCGTAGGATTGACCTTGAAATACAACTGGAATTTTGGCGACGATTCGGATCCTGTTAAGGATATAGTTACTCCAACACATACTTATGATAAAGATGGAGAATACACGGTTACTCTAGTGGTAAGTGATGAATACAGTGGCTCGGATTCTATAACTGTTATTATAACGGTAAATGACCTAGGTCCCACCGCAGTATTAAAGGGTACAGTTTCTGGTGTGGAAAATGTCGAATTGAAATACAATGCAACATATTCTACATATCTAGAAGATAAGATTACCAAGTATGAATGGGACTTTGATGGCGATGGAAAATTTGAAAAAACAGGAGAAGAAATTTCTTATCCGTGGCCCAAGGCGGGTACTTACACAGTTACCCTGCAAGTAACCGATACCGACGGATCAACCGATACCGCCACCCTTGAGGTAACGATCACCGCCAAACCAGCATCCGAGGAAGGCGGTGCGGATTCCGGGAAATCAACTACTAGTAATAACACTCCTTTATATGTTGGCATTGTAATCGTAATTGTGATCGTGATCCTTCTGGCGTTATTTTTCATGATGCGTAAAAAGAAACCCACACAAACCCGACCGACCGAAGGTCGTGTTACTGCACCGAATATAGGTGCCCAGGAAAGCCGCCGACCTACCACACAATTCGCGGATGCGAGGATCAAGCCAGCCATGGCACCACCGGGGACCGTGCCCAAGCAACAGATTTCAACGCCGGTCCAGCAGCGCAGTGCATTACCTCCCCCAAGCACTCAACCTCAACAACCACCAATCACCCCTGGCTACCAGACACCACCTCAAGAACAGCGCGATTGGAGCTGGAACTTTAACGAATAAAAAACTGCTACGTAAAGTTAATAATAATAACGCATTTTTTTATTAAAGAACGGATACCTGGGCATTTATGCCTGGGATTAGAATTTCAGATTACTTACTAAATAAGTATAAAATTCTAAGCTCAAACAAAAATAAGATTTCAACTATGATCCTGCTTATTTTTGTGCTGGGATTAGAATTTCAGGTCACTTACTTAATTAGCAAGAAATTCTAAGCTAGATTGCACAGCACTTCAAAGTAAATTGTATAAAACCTGAGTATTTAAAATATAATCAAGAGCCCCGAAATTTGAATAAACGTTATTGCGGTTTTTTAGGCGGCATTTGACCCGAAGAAGTCCCTGGGGGCGTTATAGTGGGTTGTGTAGTGGCGGGTAGTTGTGGTTTACTAAAGCTCGGCGGTTGCAGTGGCGTATGCTGTTGCGGCACTGTAGTAGGCATTTGCTGACCAACGCCCATGGGCTGTGAATAAGTTTGAGGCGGTGGTTGTTGCACCTGTAGTTGCTGCGGTTGCATGGGTGGTGCTCCCATCGCACCGGGTTGTTTTTGAAACTGCTGCTCAAACGGGCTCATGAACATCTGCTGGACATTATCGGGTCTTGGTTGACCATAGGGTGTAGTTGCCGATGAAAAATCAATCACGCTCTTCTTTTGATGTTTTTTGCGAAGAATTAAAAAGACCAGAACCCAGATAATTACAACAATAATAACCAGTGCAGCTATCGTGATAGTCAAGCCCGAGTCCATCGTGTCATCATCTTTTACGGATTTATCCGCCGGTATTGGTGCCCGGGCGGAAATCCAACCTATGGAATCATACCTATAGCTTTCTACTTTGTAATCCTTATGATATTCTACTTCGGACCATTTCACAGTGGCAAATATTTTAAAATTAGGATGAAGTGGTTCAAACCTGCTTGTGCCTGCTTCCAAATCTGCTAACGAATATTTTATTGTAAACACATTAGCAGAGATGGTTCCGTCATCATGAGTAAAATAACCATAGGTTAGGTTCTCCAGGGGTTGATACAAACCTTTTTGAAAGAAATTCGAGGTATATTTTACTTTATAGTTTTGAGTGGGTTCCTCATGT
>CBFDAW010000099.1:0-7967 GCA_965602865.1 uncultured Thermoplasmata archaeon | reverse complement strand
TTAGAATCCGTACGGTATCCGAATCTGTTAGCTCGCCATCATTTACAACCAAGGTTACGATGAATGTACCAGGCTCCGTATAAACATGTGATGTAGTAGCACCAGTGCCAGAATTACCATCGCCAAAATCCCAATTATATATAAGAATATCTCCATCAGGGTCTGACGAATTCGTGCCGTCAAAATAAACTTGGGTATCAACCTCAAATACTTGGTCCGACGACGGTGAGACTATCTCAGCGTTCGGCGGATGGTTCTCTGGTTTTATAACGTAAATTATAATGGAATCGGTAGCGTAATTATATCCATCGCTAACTGTTAAAACCACCGTGTAGGTACCATTCTCTGAATATTCGTGTACCGGTTTCTCATCATAAGCAGCCTCACCGTCACCAAAATCCCAAATATAAGTCAATTGCGCTTGCTCGGGGTCGGATGAACCGGAACCGTTAAATTGTATCTCCTCTTCGATATTGAACACTGCTTCATTTTCCGGTTCTGAGATTACTGCTATCGGAGGTTTATCCTCTTTTGAATTGATCGTGACCAATACGGAATCGGTATCGAAATCATAATCATTATCGGTAACGCGAAATACCGCATTGAATACACCAGACTTATTATATGCAAATCCAGTAGTACCCGTAGTATTGGAGTGCCAATCATATGCCCCATCACCATCAAAGTTCCATTCAAATAAAATTATCCACCCATCACTATCTTCCCCCGTGCCATTGAAAATAATCTCTTCATTTACATAACCGGTATTGGTCAGAACTTGAGCCTGTGCATTAGGTGATTCATTAGGCTCGGTTTGGGCTTTTACAATTATTGTAATTGAATCGTTCGCTTCTGCACCATTGCTATCTTCCACGGTGAGGGTTGTTATATAAATTGCCGGCTCAAAAAAAGTGTGAAATATCTTTTCTTTCGAGCTTTTCGAGCCGTCGCCAAAATCCCAATCATAAGTACCAATGAACCCATCAGGGTCTTCAGCTTCTGCTTTGAAATTTACAGTTAAAGGTGCGAAGCCATTGGTTATATCCGCTTCAATTTGAACGGTAGGCGGCAAGTTCGCTGATTCGGTGGGTTTATTCGAACCAATGCATAGTGTACTAGAAACGGTCATTCCGAGCAGTGCAATACAAACCAGTGCTACAATTTTTTTATTCGCCATGGATTTTATCTCCAAAATATAATTCCATGATTTGCCGTTCACTTTATGTCGTAATAAATTTAATTTTTTTAATGGTATAAATATTTTATGGATATGCTATTCGTGAGTGCAGTGGCACGCGGGTTATATTACCACAATTTTTACAATATGTAATAACCTTCCTACCGGTACAACGCACTCGACACGAATGACTGGTTATTAGATAAGAATTGCATTTTCGGCAAATTTTGTTCCTAAAATATTTCTCCATCCGGACATTATACCGCATACCGATTTTTCGCGCAAGTAAGACATATCTTTGTGCACGCGAATAATTCTTGTTCTGGATAATTTCACGTTCCGCCAATGTTAATAAAATTCGAATACGCTCTCTTGCAATCTCCACCATCTCTTTAGTGCGTCTGCCTATCCTGCCGCGACGCGATTTTGGTGGACGCAAAGAGGTATTTGATTTTGGGTTTTTTCGTTTTTGTCTTGCACCACATAAAGTATTCATCGGTTCCATTAAGTGTTATATGATATTTTAAGGTTGGTAGTGCCTGAAATCAGAAAAAAAATCTATCGATCTCTTTAAAACAAACTGGAACTAATAATTAGTAATTATTTCGGATCATAAAATTTATGGGTTAATTATATCTCTTCTATCTTCTTTTTCTTCCTCCTAGTGGCACTTTCACCTCTCCTTTCCTTTCTTGGTGATCTCCGTGGCTCTGGTGGTGGATAGTGTGGATATTGGGGCCATTGTGGATATTGATAATAATATTGTTGGTGTTGAATTTGAGGAGGATACTGAGGTGTTTTACGTGAATGATATCGAAAGAAATAAACGATTATCACTATGATAATTATTAATACAACAATTGCTGAAAAAATGCAGATGGTATCCATGTAATATGGAATAGATTCTTCATAATCAACATTAATATTAACCCACACCTCCACCGTCCCCGTGGAGTTAGCGTCGCTAGGTGTGATTGTGCAATTTCGATTATCCACTACCACAAAGAAGGTATCAAAATATTCATAAAAATCATAATATTCTACCGCGTCTCCCTTATCATAGCTGGGAATTTTAAATTTAAAACTAATATTTGTAATATCTTCAAATCCCACCAAGTATGAAATTGCATTAATTGATTCATTTTCGCCGCCATAAGCTGCTTCATATTGATTCTCGGTCATTAAGTATATATCAACTGGACCACCTTTTGTTACCTTAACATTGACATCGATTACATCGCCAGCATCTAAATCGTACCTTGCACTTTTAATATGTCCCTGGGGGGCGATAACTGCTTTGAAGGTTGGTTTTTCCGAAGAGGTAATTTCCGTATTAAGAAAGGTGATACCTATAATTAATGCTGAAAGAATAATCCAATTGATAATTCCTGCTTTTTTTCTCATATCCTTCACTTATTCTCCATACTATACCAATTTAAATCCACATTATATTTTCTACCAATCAGCCGCCTATAAACGTCAATAGAACGCCCGCAACCACGGCGGACCCGATCACACCTGCAACATTCGGCCCCATAGCATGCATTAATAGGTGATTGGTTGAATCTGCTTTTATTCCCTCCTTTTGCACCACCCGCGCAGCCATTGGTACTGCAGAAACACCGGCTGCACCTATCATCGGGTTGATTTTCCCGTCCGAGAACCGGTACATGAGTTTACCGAAAATTACACCAGTAGCCGTGCCCACCGAAAATGCTAGCAATCCAAGACTTATAATCGCTATTGTTTGAAAGGTTAAAAATGTATCGGCAACCATGGTGGCACCAACTGCCACACCAAGAAATATCGTTACTATATTAATAAGCTCGTTACTAGCGGTATTTGCTAAGCGTTGGACCACACCGGATTCACGCATTAAGTTGCCAAACATTAGCATACCGATCAATGGTGTAGCGGCGGGTAGAATAAATGCACATATGATTATAACCCCAATAGGGAACAAAATCCGTTCCCTGGGTGATACAAACCGCATTTGTTCCATCTTAACCTTTCGTTCTTTTTCGGTGGTTAATGCATGTATAATGGGCGGTTGAATTATTGGTACTAAAGCCATGTAAGAATATGCTGCAATAGCAATGGGTCCTAATAGATGCGGTGCAAGATGGATCGATAAATAAATAGCGGTAGGTCCGTCGGCACCACCTATAATACCAATCGACGCGGATTCGGATAATGTAAAACCCAATAATAACGCACCGAAGAGCGTAGTGAAGATCCCGAACTGTGCGGCGGCACCTAATAGAGATGTTTTGGGATTTGCCAGCATTGGGCCAAAATCGGTCATAGCACCAATGCCCATGAAAATCAGCAATGGGAATAATCCTGTTTTTATTCCACCTTGATAGATTAAGTACAATATCCCTCCCGGTTCCATCATGCCGATAAAGGGTATATTTGATAGAATTATACCCATACCGATTGGTAGTAATAAAAGAGGTTCATATTTCTTATGTATTGCTAAAAAGATCAGAGCTCCGCCGATTATGAACATTATTGATACTTTCAAATATATCAATAATAGGTCCTCAGTTTGCAGTTCTAGCTCTTCGAGCTTGACTTTCAGATTATCAATATAACATGTAAAATTTAATCCACCCTTGCTGAGCGCATTATTCCCCGTTCCTTGGCTTGGCGTTGGATCCTGGTCTTCGGGGAACTCTGACCATAGACCAAAGGCAAACCAATAATAGTCGGAATCATCTACTTTTTCTTCGGATTCGTATCGTAATAGTGCCCAATCCGAAGTGAAGGATTTGTCACATTTGTCAAAATCCGCCACTTTTTCCGGGTTCTTTGCACCAATATAGATTATTGGTTTGATTTCGGAAGCCATCACTGAGTTATTACCTAACTTAACATAGTATTCGATAACCAGTGAATATTCAGTGTAATGCTTGATGGGTAACTTTCGTTCTAACCAGAATGCACCCGAACCCGAAAAATTACTGTATTGAAAGGATATTGAGTATGCGCCGCTAAAGCTTTCATTAGCGACTTTGAGAATCGCCCAGGTTTGATTTACATTATTTTCAAATTTATTCCCTTGTAAATCGTAAATATCACTATCTAGCTCCCAATTTTCAAAATCGTCAAAATCAGTTATATATTCAGTTATGTCATTAGATATTTTATTACTATCGTCAGCCGCCATACTTGTAGGAAAAAAGAATGCAATACCTAGGTAGAGTGTAATTGCAATTATCGAGATGGCAATTGATTTTTTAGTTTTTTTTGCATCCGATTTGGCATTAAGAATTATACCACTTCCGAGAAATATGATAATGGTTATTTAGCTGAAAGTTTGAATGCCTACTTGTGTAATATATTCTTGAATAATAAAAATCATTCAATAATAACTAGTTTTTCGCCCTGGTTAACATTAACCCCGACTTGAATGGGTATCTCCTTTACCACACCGGACGCCGGTGCGGTCATGACATTTTCCATTTTCATTGCTTCGAGTATTACCAGTGGTTGACCCGATTCCACATGGTCACCGATTTTTGTTTTAATTTCCAATATTTTACCGGGCATGGGTGCGGTTAATACTTTACCCTCAATGGCACTGCTTGGTAGATCGGTGGTGCTTGGTGGTTCAATAATTTCCACAGATTGAACCGGTGATGCGACTTTTAGACTTGAACTGGTCCCGGTTATTCGGCTTGCTGGAAGAGGTTTTCGTGTACTGCGGACCATTTCGTCATCTTTTTCATCCGTAATCATTGATTCTACTTCAACAGTATATGATATTCCATTAACCAGAATCGAATATTTCTTCAAAAGCTCATCGGATATATCATGATTATAAATTTCTATCGTAAACTCTTGATCAGATACTCTAACTTTGAATCTGTCGAGTAATTTTTTTTCCATTTTTTTCTCATCATCCTGTATAACCGATTTTTTAGCTGATGGGGTTGTTAATTTGTTCTTCACATTTTACCTCCGCATTATTAATCAATATTGAAACCCCACTTGCCCAGTAACATCACGCGCTAACATCAGGTCCTGTCGTCCGGCTGTACCCCAAAGGTTAATCCGTTCAACGGTACCGGTTGGTGTAGTGATCACTATTTGTCTAGGCTGTTTACCGGTGTGTGAATAGATCGCCGCTGCAATTGCTGCCACCTTCAATTCTGTTAACTTATCATTTGATCCTTCAGTGTTTTTTGTTTGATTAGAAAGTTGATTTAACACTGAGTTTAATTTTAATTTCGTGTTTGTATCAGCATTATCCTTCAGTTTCTGATGTTCTGAGGAATCTTCTTGGGCTTGGGGACCCAGACCCGATTTCGAAGCTCTATTTTGGCGCGAGAGAATTGGTACAAGTTTCATGTAAATTATCAAGATGATTAGGAACGTGAAAACCACTCCCATTCCTATAAGCATCAGTACGAGTCCTTCTGTCAACTCAGACAATCTATCACCAATTTTTCTATTACTAAAGAGGAATATTACCATGTTTCTTTTTCGGACGCGGCTCGCGTTTACCCAGGAGCGTTTCCAAGGCATTAATCAACCGTGGTCTGGTCTCCTGAGGTTCTATTACGTCATCGATGTATCCACGTTCTGCAGCGAAATACGGTGACGCAAACTTTTTCCGATAATCTTTCACAAGCTCGTCATGTTTTTCTTTTTTATCCTCCGCACTTGCAATCTCTTTACGAAATATTATATTAACCGCGCCATCAGGGCCCATGACTGCTATTTCAGAAGTTGGCCAGGCAAAATTGATATCCGCTCGGATGTGTTTACTGCACATAACATCATATGCCCCACCATAAGCTTTGCGTGTAATAATAGTCATCTTAGGCACCGTAGCCTCACAAAATGCATATAATAGCTTGGCACCGTTTCTAATAATTCCACCATACTCCTGACTGGTCCCCGGCAAAAACCCGGGCACATCTACAAAGGTCAAAAGTGGTATATTAAACGCATCACAGAACCTGACAAATCTGGCACCTTTCGTGGAAGAATTAATGTCCAAGGTTCCGGCTAACTGATTTGGTTGGTTACCCACCACACCTATTGCGTAACCATGCAATCTTACGAAACCCACGATGATATTCTGTGCCCAATATGGATGCACCTCTAAGAATTCACCGTTATCAACGATATGTCGAACAACATCGCGCATATCATACGGTTGATTTGGGTCTGGGGGAATAATGTTGATAAGTTCGTTATCCATTCGGTTTGGGTCGTCCGTGGGTTCAATGCATGGTGTTGTTTCCAGGTTGTTCTGGGGAATATAGCTCATCAGTGTTTTTATCTGATTAAGGCACTCATCCTCGTCTTCAGCTACAAAATTTGCCACACCAGATTTAGTATTATGTGTCATTGCCCCGCCTAGTGCTTCGAATGTGACTTCTTCGCCCGTGACCGTTTTAATGACTTCGGGACCGGTTATGAACATATGGCTTGTCCCTTTTACCATTAATATAAAATCTGTCATCGCCGGTGAATAAACCGCCCCACCAGCGCATGGGCCCATGATCGCTGAGATCTGGGGTATTACACCCGACGACATGACATTTCTAAAAAAGATCTCGGCATATCCACCCAATGACGCTACTCCCTCTTGGATCCGTGCACCGCCGGAGTCGTTTAGACCAATAACAGGTGCGCCATTCTTAAGCGCAAGATCCATTACTTTACAGATCTTTTGAGCGTAGATTTCACCCAGCGATCCGCCGAACACCGTGAAGTCCTGGGAAAAGATATAAACCAATCTACCCTCGATTCTACCATAACCGGTGATCACGCCATCACCAAGAACCCTTTTATCTTCCATGCCAAAATCCGTACATCTGTGCTTTACAAATGCATCAAGCTCGATAAAGGACCCAGGGTCTAAAAGTTTCTCGACGCGCTCGCGGGCGGTATATTTACCTTTTTCATGTTGTTTTAAAATTCTATCTTTGCCACCGCCTAATTTAGCTTTTATCTTCAGCTCAATTAATTCTTTCACCTTTGGATTTTTTTCCATATCATATTTCTCCAAATTATTTTTCGCATTTGTACTATATAACAATCCCGATTTATTTATTAATAAATGGATAATATTTTTTATTATAGGAGATATCAATAAAAATATTAAGGTTTTTCCTAGTTGTAATTTGTTGGCAAATATTATTGAATGAATTATTTAAATTATTTCAAATATTTTTTTATCAATTAATATCGATTTTTATCCCAATACCGAATTTACCGAAACATTTATATCAATTTCTTACATACTATATATAACATCCTAAATCTTTATAAATGGACCCAACGCTTATTTAAAAATTTCTTGAATAAATTTTCATTAATCTGGCTATGAAATATTTATAAATAAGGATTTATTTGAACTAAAAATCTCATAATTTATATCCATCATTTTTCACTGAGGTGAGAAAGTGATACCAGCGGAAGAGGAATTGGAAATCCCCGAATCAAATTGGGGTCGACGCGCAGGCGCTTATTTTATTGATCTAATCATAATATTCATGTTAACATATGCGATATTTTTGATAATCCCCATGTTTGAAGCTAATTATTTGATTTTCCTACCGTATCCAATGGATAACTTACTATTCTTTTTCATTTTCTGGCTAATAATTGGGATTCTTTCCATATTATATTCAGGAACACTTGAAGGTGCAATTGGCGCAACCGTTGGCAAAGGGTTAATGGGTCTTGAGGTTTTTTCCTTGGACACGGAAACCATGACCGCCGGTAAAGGTTTCAGTCGCAGCACTAGTAAATTATGCTGGATCTTTGT
>CBFDAW010000098.1:0-8033 GCA_965602865.1 uncultured Thermoplasmata archaeon | reverse complement strand
ATTTATATTTAGTGGTTTAAGTATTTATGCCATATATTAGAAATCTCAAATTCTTATCCATTATATTTAATTCTTCAATTGAAAAACAAAAATGGTTTTTGTCAATGATTTATGAACTCGAAACGTGAACTTGTTCAACAGCTCAAACTCATTATTGGCAGGTTTTGCCAACTTAGGCTCTGGCAGTGAAATAACTACGCGACCGGCGGTAGGTAATATCTTTGAAAATACTTCGAATGCCAATTTTAATAATGTGCTTAATGATCTGCCTTGAGTAGTACTAGCCCGACCATACGGTGGCTCGGTTACGATGGCGTGTGGTGACGGCAAGGCGTTGGGTGCTGAAGGCAAGTGGGTTGGGCGAGATAATAAAAAATGCTTATGTAAATCTGCAACATCGGTCTCGAATATTCTAAAGCCGTTGATACCTTCATATTCAAGGTTGGCTTTCGTGCCGGATACCATCCGGAAATCGATATCGGAACCGATCACATCCATACCCATCAAACCCGCTTCTATTAATATACCACCAGTACCGCAGAACGGATCCAACATGACCTCACTCTCACGTAATCCGGCTAAATTGACCAAACAACGTGCCAAGCGCGGGTGAAGTGAGATAGGTGCAAAATATGGCCTGAACTGTGGCTTACGAGTTTCAAAAGCACTTCTGGAGATTTCAAACAATTTTTTTGTAAGAAATAATTTATTGTCCAAATATATCACTATTTCATTATCCGGATGCTTAATATCCACCTGGGAGTCTCCAGAAAATCGTTTAACAACCTTATTCCTATAAGTATCTAGGTCATTTTTTGACCATTTATTTTTTTTATTTATACATCGGGTAATTACTTTGAAGGTTGAGTTTTGAGGTAGTATATTGTTTCCAAGGTTTTCAAGTGCAAAATCCAAATCATCTGCAGGTGCGGAAATAAGTATTTCATGAATACTCCGGCACATACCGAGGCGCAACCTTGTTTTGCTTATGCTCTCAGCAGTGTCTGCTTTAAGATCAACCACCGCGAGTCGATTGGATATTTTTGAGGTCTTTAAATTCTCACCCTGCTTAGCTGGAGTCCTAGAAAATGATTCCAATACCGAATTCAACTCAGCATATGGTAACTCGGGGTGTTCGCCCGAGAGTTCAAATAAGAATTTTTTAATCTTCGTCATAAACATTATCCTAGATTGTCCTGCATTCATTATAATGATTTGGACTTACGAACTATCCAAAGTGATTATAAATCGGTTAAAGAGCCTGCCCGAGTAATCGGTTTTCTCAACCTTTTTCTGCATAAGATGGTATGTCATCACTGAAAAAGCCCTACTTTTTAGGAGCGAAATGGTCATCTATGCAATCGGGATTTATTTCTCGGGCAGGCTCTAAACCCAATAAATATAAAATTATGGCTTTTTGTGTGTGCAATCTATTTTCCGCTTGATCAAAAACGACAGACCGGTCTGAGTCTATGACCTCATCGGTAATCTCAAGTCCACGATGTGCCGGGAGACAGTGCATTACAATACAATCATCAGATGCTTCGTTGATTAAACTTTGATTAACCTGAAAGGGGCGAAATAGATTTTCACGTTCTTTTTGTTCACCTTCATCGCCCATGGATACCCAAACATCGGTGTATACTACATCAGAGTCCTGTACCGCAGTCTTTGGGTCGTGGGTAATAGTAATCGAACAATCATTTTTCTCGGCAATTTTCTGTGCTTCTGTTAAAAGATGTTGATTAGGAATATGGTCTTCGGGGCAACCTACATGCATGTCCATACCTACAAGGGACGAGCCGAGTAATAACGAATTACAAACATTATTCCCATCACCAACATATGCGAATTTTACTCCTTTTAATCCACCTTTATGTTCTTTGATGGTCAATAAATCCGCAACTGTCTGGCAAGGGTGCTCAAGGTTATCGAGAGCATTAATAACGGGTATAGAAGCGAATGCCGCTAAATCTCTCATGTTCTCATGGTCAGTGGCGCGGTACATGATAATATTCACAAACCTGCTTAATACCCGCGCAGTGTCCGCTATAGTTTCACTACGGCCTAATTGAAGGTCTTTTGGGCTCAGAAATAGACTGTGACCACCCAGTTGTGTCATGGCGACCTCGAAGGATACGCGTGTACGCGTCGATGATTTCTCAAAGATCATAGCCATTGATTTGTTACTGAGTATATTTTCAAATTCTATACTATCTCCTTGTGTTTTAAGTTTGGAAGCCAGCTTAAGTATGGATTCAATGTCCGTGCCAAGGTCTAATACCGATAACAAATCTTTTTTAGGTATTTCGTCTACCATACAATCACGTGTTGCGGTATATATAATGTTGAGGTTAAAATTTTTCGATTTTATCACTTGAAGAGATGGCTTGAAAAAAATTATTACTATTCAGTAGCCATGGCATATTTCATGAGGAATTTTTTTTGCCGCTCGTTTAACCGAGTGGGGGTTACAATGGTTACTTTAACATGCTGGTCACCGGGTTGACCCGTCTGTGGATTGATCAAGCCTTTTCCGCGTAACCTGAAGATCGTGCCTGTCTGGGTCCCCGCCGGTATCCGCATTTTAGCTGGCCCTTCAAGAGTTGGCACCTGGATCTCGGCTCCAAATACCGCTTGGACAAAATCGATTAAGGTTTCGCACAAGATCTCATTTCCGTGGCGCTCGAAGATCTCATGCTCACCTACATGGATCACCGCATACAGGTCACCTGGTGCACCACCTTTGCTACCGGGTGCGCCCTTGCCATGAACGCGTATACACGAGCCGTTATCCACTCCTGGGGGGACTTTTACCAAAATACGCTCACGAATCTGGATTTGTCCGGAGCCCTTACATTTCGGACATGGGTAATCAATAATAATTCCTCGGCCCAGGCAGGTATGGCAATTGGTACGTTTAGTTCGTGGGCCTTGTGGAGTTTGTTCAGAGATCGACATTATTCCAGTGCCATGGCACACTTGACAGGTCCGAGGCGTTGAGCCTGGTTGCGCCCCAACTCCAAAACACATATCGCACTCACGAAACACCGGTATGTCAACCTCGGTGTCCATACCAAACGCTGCATCCTCGAATGAAATTTCTAAATCGTACCGTAGGTCTGCTCCTGGCTCCGGTGAAGCTGCCGCTGCGGTCTTTACATTAGATACATTATAAATATCATCCATCCCTGAGGCGGTGAAAACATCCTCACCACCAATAGGTTCGGCATCTGAGTCAGTGACTACGAAACTATTATCGACTTGTTCCTGGAAACCGGGTTCAAGCCCGGCATGGCCGTGTTGATCATACCTATCACGCGTTAATGGATTTCTAAGAACATCATACGCTGCCTTGATTTCCTTAAATTTTATTGCTGAAGTAGCGTCGCCCGGGTTGACATCCGGATGATACTTACGCGCAAACTTACGATATGCCGTTTTGATCTCGGCTTGTGAACAGTCAATGTCCACGCCTAGTATTTCATAGTAATCCTTTTTCTTCGGCATTACCTGTCACCATTGGATTTATTTTCCAAACATTAGAAAATCATCATCGTTCTTTATTTTGTTTTTTATAATTTGAATGGATAAGTTCGATTTAGTAATTAGTGTTATTTCTTAAGAGTGCCGGTCTTACCGCATTTTGGGCATTTAATTTTGATCGGACGTTTTGAGGTCTTAATTATTATCTCACCGCCGCATTTACATTTAATTTTTAACGGTTTACCTTTTTTAATTTCTTTATGTTTTTCTGGTTCTATGTCTTTTTTCTTTCGAATTTTTTCCTCTGGTCTCTCTCGTATTTCCTTCTTTTCTTTCAGTTCTTTTTCCTTTGGTGGTTTTTTCTTTTTAAGTGGAACCTCTGGTTTCTTTGGTTTCGCTTCTTTCACTTCACCGAATTTGAATTCTTTATCACTGGGCTGCCAGATACCCTTTCGTGGTTCATGGAATATCTCTTCTCCCGTAATTGGTTCAGGGGGTGCTATGATCTTCTCTTTTGGTTCTTTATCGATTTTTCCCGGTTTGCCCAAATCACGGGGTTTCTTGCCTTTCTTTTCTTCTTTTTCTTTTAGTTCTTTCTTTTCTTCCTTTTCTTTGGGCTCTTTCTTTTTTTCTTTAAGGGTACCTTTTGCACCACATTTCTTGCATTTAATGGTAATCGGTCTTTCGGGGCTTGTAACTAAGATCTTATTTTTACACTTTGGACACGGAATAGATATAGGTTTGTACTCTTTCTTCTTCTCCTTTACCTCTTTTTCTGGTTTCTTTGGTTTTTCTGGTTCGGTGACACCCTTGGGTGGTTTGACTTTTTTCTCTTCCTCTTTCTTTTTCTCCTCAGGCTTCTTCGGTTTCTCCATTCCTGCCTTTAAAGTACCTTTTACGCCGCACTTTGGGCATTTGATAGTAATAGGTCGCTTGGGGGAGGTTACAATAATTTTTGCTTTACACTTAGGACAGGGGATACTAATGGGTTTGTATTTCTTTCTTTCTTCTTCAATTTCTTCCTCTTCCTCCTCTTCAAGTTCGCGCCTCGCAGCTTCGGCGTATAATGTTGTGAATAACTCCTGGGATTCCTGATTCAAAATCTCCACTTTTTCACGGATCTCTGTCACATTCTTACCTTCCAAGGCTTTTTTAGTCTCTTTAAGGGCTTTCTTTGTGTGTTTCAATTGCTCTTGGTCAAGTTTTTTGCCGACCTCATCGATCGCTTTCTCCGTATTATAGATTAAAGCATCGGCTTGGTTGCGCAGTTCTGCTTCCTTACGCTTCTTTGCATCCAGCTTGGAATATTTGTCAGCATCTGTGACCATTTCTTCTACATCACCCCTTGATAATGCACCTGAACCGGAGATGGTAATACTTTGTTTTCTATCGGTCGCCAGGTCACGAGCGGATACATTTACTATTCCGTTAGCATCTATTTTAAAAGTAACTTCGATTTGCGGAATCCCTCTGGGTGCAGGGGGGATACCCACGAGATGGAACCGGGCAAGGTCCTTATTATCAGTTGCCATCTCACGCTCGCCCTGCACTACATGGACCTCTACACTATCTTGGTTATCCTGTGCAGTGGAAAAAATCTGTTTTTTCTCAGTTGGTATAGTGGTGTTGCGTTTTATGAGTTTGGTTGTAAGGCCACCTAAAGTCTCCACACCTAATGATAATGGTGTAACATCCAGTAAAAGAATATCCTTGATCTCACCAGTTAATACACCGGCTTGGATAGCTGCACCGATTGCAACACATTCTTCCGGGTTAATTCCTTTCGTAGGGTCTTTACCTAACATACCTTTAATTGCTCGCTGTACGGCAGGAACGCGCGTAGAACCGCCAACTAGTAGGATCTTATCGATCTGGTCAGGTTTTAGCCCAGAATCCTTTAACGCACGTTTAGTGGGGCCAATCGTCTTTTTGATTAAATCATCTATTAATGACTCAAATTTTGCCCGTGTAAGTGATACTTCAAGATGTTTAGGTTTACCCTTCTCATCCGGTGCTAAATAAGGTAAGTTAATATTCGTACTGGATCGTCCCGATAGCTCGATCTTGGCTTTTTCCGATGCCTCTTTTAATCTCTGTAGTGCACCTCTGTCTTCGGAAAGATCAATATCATGCTCTTTTTCAAATTGATTCGTTAACCAATTTATAATCGCCTGGTCAAAATCATCACCACCCAGATGGTTATTACCACTTGTGGCTTTTACTTCGAACACGCCCTCACCAATCTCAAGTATTGAGACATCAAATGTTCCACCACCTAGATCGAACACTAAAATGGTCTGTTCCTCTTCTTTTTCCATACCATATGCTAGTGATGCCGCCGTTGGTTCGTTAATAATTCGGAGCACATCTAGCTTTGCGATAGCACCGGCATCCTTTGTGGCTTGCCGCTGAGAATCCTCAAAATATGCCGGGACCGTGATTACTGCTTGTTTAATCTCTTCACCTAAATAATCCTCGGCATCGTTCTTCAATTTTCGCAGGATCATTGCAGAGATTTGCTCGGGAGAATATTTCTTATCATCTATTTTGACACGATATTTTGAACCCATTTTTCGTTTTATAGAACTTATGGTACGCTTAGGATTGGTAATCCCCTGTCGTTTTGCTATCTCGCCCACTAATCGCTCACCATCCTTGGTAAACGCAACCACCGACGGTGTGATTCTACTACCCTCAGCATTAGGTATTACCATAGGTTCGCCGCCTTCTAACACGGCGATCTCAGAAAATGTGGTGCCCAAATCGATTCCAACTACTTTTGCCATGATATCTTCTCCTATTTCAACTTGTTTTTTACATCGTTATAATTGTAAATTAGAGCCATTTGTTTTATTTATGATATCGATGCCCTGGTTTGTATCATTATTAGCTAAACTTTTAATAAAAGTTACAGCCCTTTTTATACTGTGTTTTCGGCTCAAGCTTTCAGCATTAACACCCAGAGATTCTGTTTTTACTTTAAAATGCGGATATATTGTCTTTTAGGATTTAAGCATTTTCGTTATTTTTCCTCTTTAATGATTAATAATTTAATTTTTTCTTTTTAAGCTTCTTTGTTAGTTCTTTTTTCTTTAATTTTTTTACATGCTCTATTTTTTTGAGTTTTTTATCTGGTATTTTTTTCTTACCTTTTTTCGTTTCTTTTTTCTTGCTTTCGCGTTTAATTGGGATTTCTGGTCTGATCTCAGATTGTGAGACCCTAACCTTACTTGGGCGTAAGACTTTATCCTTATACATATATCCTTTTTGAAGTTCTTCGAGGACTGTATTATTCGGATGGTCATCCGTTTTGGTGGTACTAACCGCATCATGTATATATGGATCAAATGGCTCTTTTACGGCGTTTATAGTTACCACCCCATCCTTTTTTAGCGAGTCCAAGAGTTGATTGTGGATAATTTGTACACCTTTTAGGATATCCTTCTTACCCACAGTTTGTAAATCTAATTTATTAGTCCGGTCGAAATTATCCAGAATTTCCAATAATTCAGAGATTAACTTTTCGGAGCCGTATTTTAATTTTTCCTTAACCTCTTCTCGTGCACGTTTTTTATATTTATCAAAATCATTTCGCAATTTATCATAATCACTCTTCAGCCCTTCAACCAGTTTTGTTTTTTGTTCTAAATCATTTTTCATAAAAACCAGGTCGTTCACTAGGTTCATCTTTTCGCGTTCCATATATTTCATTTGTTCTTCTATGCGTGAACGCTCATAATTAATTAGCGCCTGGTCTTCTTCTGATGGTCCGTCAAAGGACCAATCGATATCTACATCATCTGCTTCTTCAATAGGTAATTTACGTGCCTTGCCAGTTAGTATTAATTTTTTTGCGCTTGCGGGCATTTTGGTGGCTTTGGATGGTTTAGGTTTGGTTTTTTTCGGTGTCTTCTTTTTCGGTTGTGTGGGCTTAGCCGTTTTTGCTTTCTTTCCTTTGCCGGGTTTATCCAAGGCATTCTTTCCTCCCGGTTGCTGCAAGCCCGGTTTAGCGGTTTTTCCGCTCTTTTCCTTCTTGTGTTTCCCAATGGGCTTCTTATCGTCTGTAGTATTATCATCAGTTACGATATCTTCCGTGTCAGAATCACTATAAACTTCCATCAGGTCCATAAGCTCATCCTCATCCGGGTTATCGTTATCTTGTTGTTTTCGACTCCTTTTCTGGTTTTGCTTTTTATCTTTACCCTTTTTAACCTTTCCACTGGTCTTTAATACCTTTGCGAGTTCCGAAGACATATTCATTCCAATTCCATTTTTTACATAAATAAATGTTCATTGTTAATTTTCAAACTCTAATCCACAGCCTGGACAGCGATCCGCAGACATTGGAATAATTTTTCCGCATTCACTGCATCTTGCCATTTCCTCATGCTTGGATTTGGGTTTGAATCTCTCTTCAATCTTAGCAAACTCCTCACGCTTTTCTTTCTGAGAACTGGTTGATTGGCTACCTGACCTCAATAATAGGAAATTTAAAAAACCGATGATAATCAAGATAGCAAGTAAAACAGCTACAACAGCTAATAATC
>CBFDAW010000097.1:0-8072 GCA_965602865.1 uncultured Thermoplasmata archaeon | reverse complement strand
AACCCTTATGAAAATGCCATCAAGAATTATTATAAATTACTCGACAAGAAGGTTGGCGAGATATTAGAGGTACTGGAGGATAATACGATAGTACTAGTGGTTTCCGATCATAGTGCAAAGCGTATGAAAGGTGCGTTATGTATAAATGAATGGCTCATGGAAGAAGGATATCTTGTCATTAAAAATAAACCGAATGAAGTAATGAGCTTTGATCAATTGGATGTTGATTGGTCCAAGACTAAAGCATGGGGTTGGGGTGGATATTATGCTAGAGTTTTTCTGAATTTGAAAGGTCGCGAACAAAATGGTATAATCGATCCTAAAGATTATGAAACAGAGAGGGAAAAACTTATCGAAAAGATCAAAGCCATTCCTGATATCAATGGTAATAAAATGGCTACAATGGTTTACAAACCAGAAGAGCTTTATGAGGATTTGACGGGGGATTATCCGGACTTGATGGTGTTCTTTGACGACCTCTATTATCGCTCCGCCGGAACCGTTGGACATGGTACTAAATACTTACTTGAAAATGATACAGGGCCTGATGATGCGGTACATGATTGGGATGGAATTTTCATTGGTTATAATAAGGATAAAGAAAATGCTCGTAAGATCGAGAGAATCAAGATATATGATGTTGCTGCAACAATATTGGATCTATTTGGTATACCCATTCCTTCAGATATGGACGGGACACCAGTAAAATTAAATTGATATGATTGATGAGAATAAATTCGAAACATGGATGATAATAGGTGATATAATGGAGCATGAAGGGTTTGTACTTTGGTTTACAGGTTTACCGTGTTCGGGTAAAACTACGGTGGCTGATTTGGTAGCAAAAAAGCTTAACGAACGCAAAATGAAGGTGGAGCGGTTGGATGGCGATATCGTTCGCAAATCTTTAACCCGTGATTTGGGCTTCTCTAAGGAAGATAGGGACAAGAATATCGAACGTGTGACATTTGTTGCAATGATGTTGAGCAGAAATGGTGTGGCAGTACTACCCGCCTTCGTCTCACCGTACATTGGTGCCCGGGAAAATGCTCGGAAAGAGACCACCAATTTCATTGAGGTTTATGTTAAATGTTCGGTAGAGGAATGCGAGAAACGTGATATAAAAGGAATGTATAAAAAAGCTCGCGAAGGAATTATTAAAGAATTTACAGGTGTAGACGACCCATACGAAGAACCACCTAATCCAGAGATCATTATTGAGTCCGATAAAGAGACCGTGGAAGAGAGTGTGGAAAATGTCTTGAAATATTTGGACGAAAATGGTTATTTAGCTCCAATTTAGAGCGTCTACAATTTAAATAGAGAATTCCATCAGTCTATTGACTGATGGTGGAAATGGAATTCTCTATTAAGTTCAATGGATTCGAGAGACCATAAAATTTTTCGAAAAGCGTGCGGGCACGCTTTTTGACAGGCACTTTGGTTCCAACAACTATAATATCCCATGCCGAAAATATTATAAACATACGTAGATTTAGGTTGGGATTAATGATTGGTTTATATAATGCCATAGATTCCACTCCCGAAATTGATTATATCTTTGATTTGGTATTAAATACCATCGGAATTCCGTTCACAAAACAGGTTAACTCGACAAAGGTCGAGTCAAGCAAAATACCATTGATAATCACTTATGGTAAATGTGTTTTTAATGGACCATTCACCGAATATTTACAGAATGGTGGATGTATTATCAATATCCCAAATTATAGGAATATCCGCCACGAAAAAAAGGCGATAAAAAGTAAAGGTTATGGGTGTAATATATTCAAACCAGAAGGTGTATTTGGATATCTGAACGATGGTGACAATCTCGAGCTGCCGGTTATTTTTCCGTTTTTTTATTCCAAAAAACCATCGGAGGAAAAACCTAATTTGAAATTTACTTCTCCGGAAGAATATAAAGATTTTAATTGTGTAGATATTCAATTTATTAGCAATGGATTATTTATAGGCTTGGGCATTGATATCATCTCGACTATTTATTATATTTTGACTTGCCAACATGAGCGGGTCTTCGGAAAACTGGATCAATATGACCGGCTAGAAGAATCAAATAACCTATTATCAAAGAACCATAGACAAATGACTCCCTGGGTGAATAATTATATTTCAATGATCGAGGGATTGATTAAATTTTCTTTTGAAAAGCTCGGCATTCCGCTTTTACGGACATGGTACTGGCCGGATAATCATGAGTTCGCACTCTGGCTCAGCCATGATATCGATGAAGTTAATAAATTCACCCTAAAAAGAATCACCTCTGATGCCTTGAACTTTCAGCTCAAAAATGCTCTAATAGGTTTCCTAAAAATTTCTAAACATTATAATAAGGACCCTTACTGGACCTTTAATAATATATTAAAGCTGGAAAAGAAGTATGGTTATACATCCACATTTTTTTTCGGCTCTTTGACCAAAACTATGAAAAATAAGCGCGAAGAAAAAAAGAGTTACAAGGGTCTTGAGATTGCATATAACATAGATAAAAATCATATTCAAAAATTAATCAAAAGCATAGCAGATGATGGTTATGAGGTGGGTTTGCACGGTAGCTTTGGCTCGTATTTGAACGAGGATAGATTACGCTCAGAAAAGAAATTGATAGAGCAGTCAACCAATATACACTGCATCGGGATCCGCCAGCATTATCTGCGTCTAAATCAGCCCAAGACCTGGAATGCCCAGGCATCATCAGGCTTTGAATACGATTCCACAATCGGGTATTCCACCACTGTGGGTTTTAGGTCGGGCTTTTGTTTCCCTTATATCATTTACGATGATGTTGATAAATGCCCCATGAAACTTGTTGAGCTGCCGCTTATTGTCATGGATCGAGGGATCACGCATAACGATAATGATGCGTTCAGTGCTAAATCAAAAAAGAGATTGTTTCGGCTCATGGATGAAGTTAAAGCACACCACGGATTTTTATCCATACTTTGGCATAATACGTCTTTTGACGAGACAACGTATCCGGGTGGCATGAAGCTGTATGAACAGGTCCTCAAGTGGAGTAAAAAGAACAATGCATATGTAGCCACAGGGCAAAAGATAACTGATTGGTGGGAAACCCGAAATGGTATTTTTTGGATTAAATTCTCTGAAAATAATGATAATGACAAATACACTTGGGAATTCAAGACTTTGAAAACCATTAGGAACATAACATTTAAATTGAATGTTCCATTAGAACTGGTGAACAGATATAGGATCAATTTGGAACCAGCATGTAAAATCATTTCTGAAGAATCCGAAAAAGCAATAAATCTTGGGATTATTTCTATTACTCTTGAAACCCTGAGAGGAGGACAAAAATACAAATTAAATCTAGCCTTTCATTAGATATTGCAAATGATGCGATCAGTCTATTTTTATTATACGTTGGTGTAAATTATTATGACAAACAATCTAGAAATGAAAGAGATAAATTCTTTGGATATCAGAGAAACCGTCCAGTTTCATAATAGAATCTATAATGATAATCGAACTTCCGAACAATGGAATTGGGAATATAGAGGAAATTATCCCAATACGTTCGTATTTACCATTGTTAAGGATAAAAATACTAAACGCATTGTTGGAACCCAGGGAATGATTCCGATCTACTTGAATATCAAAGGGAAAAGGTATTTTTCGGGTAAGAGCGAAAATAGTTTGTTGGATTCGAACTTCCGTGGTGGCACATTATTCCAGGATTTATATGAATTTGCTGTGGTTAAATGTAAATCAAAGCAGATGTACTGTATTTGGGGTTTTACATCTGCTGCAAAGGTATGGCGGGAGAAACTTAAATTTGAAGTATATAAGAATAACCTGAAAGAGTCAAAGATAATTTTGAATTTTGGTGCAACAGCATTTGATACCATACAATCCAATGTAAAGAATGTATTGAAGGCTTTAAAGCACAGACAAACTTCAATTCGAAAGGTGGTCACCAGTTTTTTTGAAAAATTAAGAAATATGTCTGGTCTATTATCCGGATCTAAACCAGATTTAGGCATTGAAGAAAAATCGGTATCTGTTAATTCTTATAAAAAAGAATCTTTAAAAGAACACTATAAAATTGAACGAAACCTTCACGCCGGAGAAGATATAAAAACACTTTATAGTCGTTTAAGAAAAAAATATCCAAACCTTGTCCATATCGATCAGGATAAGAAATATCTACAATGGCGAATTTTCAAAAACCCGATCGTAAACTATGATACTTATTTTATCTATGAAAAAGATCTATTAAGGGGTTATTGTTACATAAATACCAGCAGTCGTAGGATAGGTTTTATTTCGGATCTGACCTTTGAGACATCAGAAGCCGGTGCTTTTTTACTGGGAAAATTGTTAAATGAATTGCGCGCGAAAAAAATAATTTATTTATATTTTTTTGGTAATATCAAAAATCAAATGATGGCTCGTGTTTTCCAGTTATTGAAACAATTTGGTGCGAAGATAAGTGACAGCGACCAATATTTTGTGCTTCGGAATCTATCGTATCCAGATGAAGAGTGGTTACTTGACATTAAAAACTGGTATCTGAATGGTCTATGGTCTGAAGGATATAAATGAGGTCTTTATTCACTTGATTTGATGTAGAAAGTTATTACATTCATTAAAGGTAAATTGAATGATAAATTTAATAATACATTAAAAATTATTCTCCTACATAAAATTAAATATAATTTTCTGAATTATGATTTTAATAGAACTATTGAGTAATGGCAAAATAGGAGAATTAATGGATGAATTCGTGCACTATTAAAAAATGTTCTGTCTATATTTTAATTGCATTATTAACAACCATCCTAACGCACCCGGTAGTTGCTAACTTTTATGATATATCGCTAGAGAACACAAAAACGGATGAGAATTTATTAATTGAGGACCCCTGGTACAATTGGAACCGTGATATTGATCATAATAAATTGGATGATTCATTAGACAAAAAAATCCTAAACGGCTCAGATGAGTTTGTAAATATTTACATTAATTATAAAGCAAGACCTACAGAATATGATCTAGTTGAATTAAATAACCTCGGCATTAACATATCCTATCAAGCGAAATTTATTAATATAATTTGTGGGCGGAATGTGCCAATGGATAAGATTGTGCAAATCTTAAGCTTACCAAATATCGCAATGATTGAGCAACAACCGTTTCTTATTCCGGCACTAGATGTGTCCGCAACCGCTATTAAAGCTCGCGAATCTGATAAGTACTCACCGGAAACCGCATGGGAACTTGGATATACAGGCGAGGGGGTCGTCATTGCGATATTGGATACGGGGATAGATGATAGACATGAATCATTAGAAAATAAATATGTGGTTGGGTATGATTGTACCGTTAGTGTGCTACAGGAACGTAATCCTGATGATGAGGACGGGCATGGGACTCATTGTGCCGGTATAGCCACGGGAACGGGGGGTGCTGAAGGACAGTACATAGGTATTGCCCCGGGCGCAAGATTTGTTGATGTTAAGGTACTAAACGATTGGGGATTAACCACCGGTGACCAGGTCATTGAAGGCATCGAATGGTGCATCGAAAATAAAGAGGAATATAATATCAGAATTTTAAGCTTGAGCATCGGTGAACTTTTAACGGGGAATGATAATGGTTTGGGTACACAGGGGAGATTGGTAAATACCGCTGCGGATTTTGGGTTGGTGTGTGTAATCGCAGCTGGTAATGATGGACCTAATAATAATGGTTTTTCTAGCCTGGCAGCAGCAGATAGCGCGATCACCGTGGGTGCGGTAGATGAGCAAGAGACAACAAATCGTAAGGATGATAGGATCGCTGATTTCTCTAATCGTGGCCCAAGAGCCGATGATGGTGACGAGGACGAAATTGATGAGTATAAACCCGATGTTGTAGCACCTGGTGTTGGAATTATGTCTGCATTATTTTCAAGCACACAAGTCGGAATATTAACTGGTTATCAACAGATGTCTGGGACCTCCATGGCATGTCCTCATGTCGCCGGTTTAGCGGCACTAATACTTGAAGCCGATCCAAACCTTACACCAACCCAGGTTAAACAAATCCTCCATGAGACCTCGGAAGCGCGCGGGGTACCTTACCATAGTGTAAATGACCCAAAATACAGTAAAGATTATGGTTGGGGTATCATTGATGCTTATGAAGCTATTAAAAAAATTATTGGTGAAGATTACCAGACTATTAATGTCATATCACACAACATGTACGAGAAAGTGTACAATATTGTTACAATTTACGGTACCGCGAGCATTAATAAAGGAGATATCCAGGCGGTGGAGTACAAAATAGATGATGGTGAATGGGAGGAGATAGAAGACGGCGGTGAGGACTGGACTTTACAATGGGATACAACTGCCGTGGTAAATGGTGTGCATAAGGTGTATATTCGTTCTTTTGATGGAATTGAATATTCAAATGAATTCGGACTTTCATTAGAAGTGGTAAATATAGGTTGCGAAATAATTTCTCCGCAAAATGGTTCAAAAGTAAAAAACGCCGTAACAGTTAAAGGGACAAGCTTCGGATTAAATGTCATCAATGTACTAGTTAAAATCGGTAATGAGCCCTGGATGTCGGCGGAACCTGAAGATGAACCGGGAAATATGTCAAAATGGGAATATTCTTGGGACACACAAGACTTCAATAACGGTAAATATACGATCTCTGTAAAAGCGTATAATGGTGAATGGTACTCTATTCCGGTTTCTATTGAAGCCTCCGTGGACAACCACGGAACCGCGGGTGGATTTTTAGTCGGCTTTGATTGGATCTTTATTATAATTGGCATATTGTTATTTGTAATGATCAACTATAATAAAAGAAAAAAAATTAAAAACTAACTAAGATGGTGGATTATAGATAGTGGATAAAGAATAAATCTAATAGCTTTACATCCAATGGAATTCCAACCCCCGCATTAAAATAAGGGTCGATATATATTATTCCTTCCATTGTTTAATGAATTTTCCGGACTCTATTATTATTCCTTCAACGATCGGTGGTGGATTGATAAAACCAAACCAGTAGACAACCATACCGCTCCCATAAAGCTCACGATACGGTAATAGTTGATTTTTTAGATTCTTTTTAATTTCCCTCTTGGTGCCAAAAGTGGCCTTTGATTCTATCCAATGGACATCAATACCACGGACATTTAAGGAAGATTTTAATAAAAAATCAGGGGTCTTTTTATATTTATTTGCAATCTCTTTTTCGGTTTCGAACTCAAAATTAAGTTTGGTTAACCATTTATTTAGTATCTCTTCTCCTTTTTTACCGCGCGTTGCCTGGATACTATTGCCTTCTGGAGAATATACAATATCATTTTCTATTACCTCAGCCAATTCCCTTCGAAGTCGTTCTTCTCCTACCTCTTCCAAATTATTCAGATATTTTCGATACATTTTACGCGAGATACCTTCTTCTTTAAGAATTAATAAGCCGGTGAGTACTGGTGAAAAATTAATCTTTTTTGCAATTTGTAAAAAGGTCTTTCCTTTTTTCCACTGGGCATGATATTTAGGTGCTAGATGTTGGATCATATGATATTTTTTAGTAGCAATCTGGACCGTTTTTTGAGAATATATTACAAGTAGTAAATCCTTATCATATCCTGTTGCCGTCGCTACTTTTTCTATATAGTTTTGAGTGTTCAATTCCTCGACCAGGTTTTTATATTCTGCTAATTTAATTAAGTCAAAATTTAAGGTATTGGTTGTTGGCCAATCAATGCTTATGCTGGAAGGCAAGGATATTGGCATTGAATTATTTGAGGATGGTAATCCTGTTTCGTCGGAAAGTGATTGAAGAAGGTCTTCTCGGCGACGTCGGCGCGCGTGGCGATCTCGGCCACCGTCGTACCGCGGAATCCCTGCTGATCGATGAGCTCGCGCGTGGCTTCGCAGATGCGGTCGCGAACCTCGCGCTTGCGCCGTTCGCGCCGACCCCGACCGGGGCTGGCTGCCATGCTCGTTTCAGCCATCAGGGAAGTCTACAGCAAGTATATAGCTAGCAGCAAGGTTACATCTATGTGCCATTTTGTCCCT
>CBFDAW010000096.1:0-8101 GCA_965602865.1 uncultured Thermoplasmata archaeon | reverse complement strand
GTTAAGGATACCGGGATATTACATAAGGCTGGGGAATATGGTAACCTTCCGGCGGGTGAACTATTTCTTGCACCAACAGAGGGTACCGCAAAAGGAATTCTTGTGGTAGACGGCGCAATGGCGGGCGTACCGAAACTTGATGAACCGATCACGATCATGATCAAAGATGGGTATGCCCAAAAGATCGATGGCGGGTCAAGCGCACACCGGTTACGCGAGATACTCATCGCTGCCAGTGAGAAATTGAAAGAGAGTGATCAAAACCCAAAACTTGTTTTTAATATCGCCGAGCTTGGCATTGGGATGAATGATAAAGCAAAAGTAATTGGCAGTCCCCTGGAAGATGAGAAAGTATTAGGCACCATGCATGTAGCGTTGGGAGATAATTCAACTTTTGGTGGTTCGGTTAAGGCGGGGATACACCTGGATGGGATAGTAATGAAGCCAACATTGACACTTGGCAAGATTAAACTTATTAAGAATGGTAAACTTCAATTATAGATAGGATTATTCTCGAATTCCATCAATATCAACACTGAGAGAATTTCGCCTGAAGGGTAAATAGATGCCAATACCAATTAATGAAAAAAAAATAGACCAAATAAATTCCCAATTAATAAATCGAAAGCTCATCGGAGCCGACTCTCCAGATACTTTTATTACCCCAATTACTGATTTAGATCGAAGACTGTTCACCTCCTATCTCCCTCACCCCAGCACTCTTTCAATGGATAGATTTCAATTACATTTTGAAGACTCCTTTGAGTATATCCGCATGTATTTCAACAGCGGCTGGTATCAAGGGTTCAAATTTTATGATAATCAGGATTTGATTATATTTGCTCTTGAGAATAAGAAGAAACCGCATTTTAAAATCTTCAAACCCTTGGGACCAAATGCAATTCAAAAATTACCAGGAATTATTACGGCGCTTTCCAAAATTACACGATATCCTATCCAAACGGTTTGCGTGGATAATAAATTGTTAAACTGTTTAAAAAAAACCAGGGGGGTTCACATCAATAATATCAAAGAGTTCAAATATTATATCTATGATCTAAAAAAATTACCTGGTTTACGAGGTAAACAATGGAAGAATGTGCGGCAAAAAATCTCCACATTTAAAAAACATCACCAGATGTCAAAGCTTGTAATCGAACCGTTGAGCCCGAAGAACTTTGAAGATGTCGTGCACTTCATTGGTGGTTGGCGAAAAATGTTGCTTACCAAACGCGGCTTCTCGTATGCTAATTCCGAAAAGAACAAATTCGCCGCACGATATTATGCCGATTTAAATGATTTCAAAGCACTCTGGTCAACCGTGTATAAACTGCATGCGCGTGTGGTGGCGTTCCAGTTGTTATATCGTCTGGGTTCGGACTCGGCGGCGCATGCTATTGGCTTAGCAGACCCGGAGCTTAAAGGGCTAAGTGAGACCACTCAAGTACATATCTGGGAACAACTTCATAAGAAAGGTATTAGATTTATAAATGATGGTCCATCCTGGCGTCCTGGGCTTGAAAGATATAAACAAAAGTTTAACCCTATTGCCATGCAACAGGTTTTTGAATGTAAATTACGAAATGCCGAAGATTGATAATGAAATTAATTTGATAAATAAAGTATAATCATAATAAGAAATATTGTGATGCTAATGAAAGATTTTGATAAAACCGAAATTAATATCGAATTATCCAAAAGGCTCAAGAATGTAAAAAGATTGATCAAGTATCAAGAGGGTTATTCAAAGGCACCAGATAAATATCAAGAACGAATCATTAAAAATATAGAATACCTTCAAAGTAAAGTGCATCATAATGACCTAGAATACTTATATGAATTGAAATTAGAGTTGACTAAACAATTAGAATCAATTGTAAAAGAAGAACAATCGAGAACTTATATCGAGCATATTTCAATTTGGTATCTTAGGCCTTTAATTAACCATTTTGATGATTCTCATAAGCTTGGGAGCTTAATGAGTAAGACTGACGGTGTGAGTGAGTTAAGGCAAAAGCTGCAATTTTTCGTTCCTGAGCTTTATTATCAACCGGAACCGGAAAAAACAAAAAAGCAATTGAATCAATTCTATAGCTTCAAAGCAAAAGGTAAAGGTTCGCCGGAGAGCCGGTTACTTGAACGGCAATTTTACGAACAATTCGAGTTCACCATCGAGAATCCGATCCCAAAAACCACACTGGGCACTCTTGGACTACCATTAATACATTATAATGTACCCGCCTTTTGGAACCGTGTCAAAGCAGGCTCGGAAGCGGTACTTGTCACCGGCGTATGTCCATTGTCCACAATCGCCAATGAGCTCGGATTCATGCTATCCGATAATAAGGTCGTAAGACCCACTTTAGGCTTTGAAGAATCACCTATCGAATATGAAGATATTGTAAATATCGAATTTCCTAACAAACCGATTATCAGTGATTATTTAATTTTAAAAAATATACTCGATCTGTACAAAAGTATTCGAAATAATTCAAAGGTCTCGGTTATAATCTGGTACCCATATCATGAATATTATCTTGAACTAACCGAGAATCTACTTAAAAATTATTTAGCGGTGGGCAGGATAGCTAAACATCAATTAATTCAAGGAATGGATAAGATAAAAAAACAATATTTTAACTTGTTAGAATATGTCAAATCCGAGCTGGAACTCAAAGGAGAGAAAGTTGAGAATGATATAAAGATAATAGAGGTTGATATCGAGTGCTATGATGAACTTGAGAAGTATAAGAAAAATATCGATCTGTCATTTTTTAAATATCTTTACGGTTCCTGGGTGGGCAATGACCTTCGACGAGAATTATACGATCGGCTCATAATTAAGCATATTGAACCGGTATTCAATGGTAAAAATGTTTTGCATTTCGATACCTCGTATGAGCTGTGGGTGGATATACTTGGTTCGATCGTGGTTGAACGTTTTGGTTTACCCGGCGACTTTAGCTGGGTTAATTACCCCTCGGTACCGTCCATTAGTCTAAGTTTTATGCGTGAGTATAATGCACCGTTCGATGATAAATTATTTCTTGCCCAAGATTGTAATCAATTTCAAGTTCGAGTAGAAAGCCTACCGAGAAAATATTTACTTCATGTCGCACCATTGCTAGTAGATAAAGATGATCTGATGAATAAAAATCAAAATGAAATCATTGATGAGTTCAAAACAAAATTGTTAAAGTTGAATAACTTTTTGCAGAATTGATTTTGGGAATAATGCACTAATAAATTTATAGTAACAATTATTTATCCCATAAAGGTCGATTAAAAAAATCGGGAGGAAGCTGAATATGAAATATAAGATTTCAGGTGATAATCTCCAGATTGTAACCTTGGAAATGACACCCAATGAGTTAGTATATGCAGAAGCAGGTGCTATGGTATATATGAGTGGAAATATGAGTATGGAAGCAAAAGCGCGTGGCGGACTTTGGAAGGGGTTAAAACGAAAGTTCATGGGAGAAACCTTCTTCTTAACCGAGTTTCGAGCCCAGGGTGGTGACGGTCTCGTGGCGTTCGCGGGTAATGCACCGGGCACCATTAAAGCCATCAAAGTTGGTCCTGGTAACGAGTTCATGGTGCAAAAGGATGCGTTTTTATGCGCAGAACACAATGTGGATTTAGACTTAGCCTTTCAGAAACGGCTCGGGGCAGGGTTCTTCGGCGGCGAAGGGTTCATCATTCAACGGTTATTTGGCAAAGGTCTGGTGTTCATCCACGCCTGTGGTGACTTCATCGAGATGGACCTGAAGTCTGGTCAGACCATGAAGATCGATACCGGCAGTGTTGTTGGTTGGGAACCCACTGTGGCATACGATATCCAGCGAGCCGGTGGCATCAAAACCTCATTCTTTGGCGGTGAAGGACTATTTTTAACCACATTGACCGGTCCCGGGAAAGTGATCATCCAGTCTATGACTTTACATAATCTTGCATCCGCCCTAATGCCATTTTTTCCATCAGGTGGCCAAACCTCCGGGTCATCAGGGGTAAGTCTATTTGGTCAATAAAAAATGCTTCGCTAAGATAGCGATTAATTACGCATTTTTTTATTAATATTTAAAATATAATCGAAAACCCCAATTTCAATTATATAGAGAACAACAAACTGGATTCATTTAAACAGAGAATTCCATCAGTCTATTGACTGATGGTGGAAATGGAATTCTCTATTAAGTTCAATGGACCCTTGGGGCCATAAATCTTTCGAAAAGCGTGCGGGCACGCTTTTTGACATTCTAATCACTAATATATATATAATAACATATCTTGTAGGTTTGGATTGCTATGGGCGAATTTAATTATTTAAAAGGATTTGGTATCTTTATCGGAATTTTGGCGATTGTTTTTCTGGTGATATTTTTCTTTTGGTATATTATAATTGGAATTGCCTTTGCATTGTGCATCCTGTTAATGGTGATTATCTTTATATTGGTAATAGTTGCGATAGTCTTACTTTTTGCCATTCCATATTATATTTTGACCAAAAAACCAGAGGTACAAAGGTCCGTATCCTACAAATTGGAAGAAGTAAAGGATAAAGATGACGACAAAGAACACCCTACATAAAAAAATGCTTTGAAAACAAGATGATTTCATTCGCATTTTCAAATTAGTATCTGACGTTCATTCTTTAAGTGCTACCGTTTGCACCATCGTTATTGTCTTAGAGATAGATTTACTATACTTTTCTCTGAAATCTATCACGAACTTGTTAAATTGTTTCATATCCTTAAATCTAAGTTTTAACAATAGGTCATATTCTCCAGTGATCCCATGTATCTCTAGGATATGTTTGCTTTTCATGAAACGATCATCTAAATACCGATCAAGTGTCCCAACCGCAAGCATGAATACCGTTAAATTCTCGCCGATTTTTTCGGGATCAAGTTTGACACTGAACCGTTGAATGATGCCCTCTTGGATCAAACGTTTTAATCTTTGATGTACCGTGCTGGGCCGGATTTTAGTTTTAGCACCCAGTTTACGAATACTAATTCGTGCATCCTGTTTTAGATGTTCAAGAATTGCCAGGTCTTTATCATCGAGGTTGTGGAGTGTCATATCGGGACATTGTACTGAATAGATATAAACATTTTGGACAATGTCCCTGAAATATGAAGTAATAGGTTAGCATATATAAACTATGTCTAATTATTAAAACAAAACCTTTTTAATCAATAAACCGTATCTTTTATCAATCGAATAGGTGATATTATGGATTGTGATGTTAAAGATTTAAAACTGGCTAAAGAGGGTAAATTAAAGATCGAATGGGCGGACCAGCAAATGTCCGTAGTAAAATTAATCAGAAAAAGGTTCGAGAAATCAAAACCATTAAAAGGTATTAGCGTGGGTGGCTGTCTACATGTAACATCTGAAACGGCAAATCTGGCACGAACATTAAAAGCAGGCGGCGCTAAAGTTGCACTTTGCGCATCAAACCCGCTCAGTACTCAAGATGATGTTGCCGCATCATTGGTGAAAGATTATGGAATATATATTTATGCAATAAAGGGTGAAAATAACAAAACGTATTACAAGCATGTGAACCAGGTGCTTGACCATAACCCCGATATAACTCTTGACGACGGTGGTGACCTGGTTTCCACAATTCATAAAGATCGAAAAGAATTATTAGATACTGTTATTGCCGGCACCGAAGAAACTACGACGGGCATAATCCGGTTCAGAAGCATGGAACGTGAAAAGGCTTTGAAATACCCGATTATCGCAGTGAACGATGCCAACACCAAGCATCTGTTCGATAACCGATATGGAACCGGCCAAAGCAGTATCGATGGTATTTTAAGAGCTACTAATATCCTGATTTCAGGAAAGAACTTTGTGGTTGGTGGCTATGGTTGGTGCGGCCGTGGTGTTGCAATGCGTGCCAGTGGCATGGGTGCTCACGTTATTGTTCTGGAGGTGGACCCTGTACGTGCACTTGAGGCAACTATGGACGGTTATCGGGTAATGCCGGTTTTGCAGGCGGCAAAAATCGGCGACCTTTTTATTACTGCCACGGGTGACTGTGACGTGATTAGAAAAGAGCACTTTAAAGTGATGAAGGACGGAGCTATTGTGTGCAACACCGGACATTTCAATGTTGAGATTAATATTCCTGATTTGAAAACTCTAAGCAGTAAAAAGCGCACGATTAGACCATATGTAGAAGAGTATTTGCTAAAAAACGGCAGGAGGATCAATTTACTTGGTGAAGGGCGACTGATTAATCTGGCAGCCGCCGAGGGCCACCCGGCAATTGTAATGGACATGAGTTTCGCAAACCAAGCTCTAAGTACTGAGTATATTAAGAGCAAAGGTAAGAAATTGGAGATCAAGGTACATAGGGTACCACAGGAAATAGATGACAAAATTGCAGTACTTAAGCTTCAGTCCATGGGCATTAAAATCGATAAACTAACATCAAAACAACAAAAATATCTGGCGAGCTGGCAGGTTGGAACTTAGGTTTCACTATCCGGGTATTGCTTTGCAGCATTTGGATATCCATAAGGATATTCAATATTTTGTCTAAAAAAGCGAAAGGCTTAAAAAGAGGTTGGCATATTAACTTAAAATCAAATAAGTATAATATAATTTATAAGGTATTAATATAAAATTTTATAACCTTTTTTTAATTATATTATTAAAATGAATCGCTTTTAAAGATCGTGATATCAAATGGTTGAAGCTATCATAAAAGAACTTGAAAATAAACGAAATAATCTAAATAAAATGGCCGAAGATCATAGACGAAAACGTGATAAATATAATTCAAATACCAAGCTCTGTGCAGAGAACCGGACTTCGTTAAATGAACGTGCACGAACCTGTTTAAGGGACGCTACAGATCATAAGAAACAGCGTGATGATATTAATAATGATGTTCAAGATGCAAAAAAGGAACGCGAGGTTTTAAACAATGAATATAATAAAATGGCTGAAAAAGTGAACAAAGTAAAAAGGACAAAACTGCCTAATAAAGGCGTCCCGTTAAATAAATTAAAACAAGAGATGAAACGTTTGGAATTTAGACAAATGACAAGTGTACTTTCCGCCGATAAAGAACGTGAACTAGTAGATTCTGTCGGTCAGATTCAGGAACAAATTAAAAAACGAGAAGAAGAACTGGAGATGAATAAAGATATCCGAGATGCGATCCAGGAGGCTATGAAAGCCAAAGATAAAGCCGAACTCGTCCATAAACGCGTGAGCGAGCTAGCCGAACTTGCTCAAACTGAACACGATCTAATGGTTAAATTATATGAAGAAGCAAATAAGTGTCGGAAAGAAGCAGATGACGCTCAAGATAAATTTATCGGAAATAAAGAGATTGCCGATAAAGAGCACAATAATCATATTTTTTATATCCGCCAAGTACACGAATATGATAAAATACTGAACGGAATAAAACGCAAGTATCGTCGGGCAAAACGCGAAAAATCCGAAACACTGGCAAAACAGCAAGCCGAAGATATCTATGAACGCTTCAAAAATGGTGAGAAACTCAGCACTGAAGATCTTATGTGTTTGCAAAAGGCGGGGTATTTATAATTTTGATTCCTTCTGCAGAATAGAATTAATTTATACTGATTAGTATAGAGAGTCGGGGACGAGTTGTTGATGATTAGTCGAGGGGTTGGAATTCAATATTCAACATATATTATTTACTGAATTCCAAGCTTCGATAATTTGCATACGCAAATTTTCTCGAGCTAATAATTCTTATAATTAGATATAAATTTAATACAGAATTATTACCCCTTCAACATTTTTCTTTGAAAAAGATCTCGAGCTAAAAATTCCTATTAAATATTTTTATTTCTAATCGGAATTTTATACCCCTCCAACAAAAATAAGAAATAATCAATAAAGTATCTTATTTTTGTGCTCGAGTCGGGGATGGGCTGTAGATGATTAGTCGAGAGTCTAGAATGAGCTGGGACCACTACGACATTGATATAATTATAATCGTTGGTGAGACCGTTACGATTTATTTGTGTAGGTAATCACTGGTGGGAGGGGCATATGCGCTAACTTAATAATAAAAATATTACGTAAAAAGGTTAATCTCAAG
>CBFDAW010000095.1:0-8128 GCA_965602865.1 uncultured Thermoplasmata archaeon | reverse complement strand
TATAACTGATAGTTGTAGCTCTGGCATATAATATGGTATCGACTTGATCTACCGTAAATACCACACCCTCTCTATGCATGAACAATGCGAAGTTGAGGAATGCTAATAAACCCATTAAAAACCCAAAAAACACCACTTCGGAAGAAGTATATAAATTCAATATATGCTCTTTCTGGCTTCGCGGCGGCGAAGTCATCATATCCTTTGATGACGGGTCAAAGGTCAAAAATGTAAGCGGCATAATTTCGGACAACAAGTCGATTGCTAAAATTTGTATTATTAGAATCGGCATAGCCCAATTCCATAAGGCTACACTTGCAAGGCCCAACAATACTATTGCAAGTTCTGCACCGTTAGTGGTCAGTGAGGCGAGAACAGTCTTTTTCAGATTATTGTAGATCGTCCTACCTTCTTTTATTGCAACTACGAGCGTGGGAAAGCTATCGTCTAACAGAACCAGCTCCGAAGCCTCCTTAGCAACATCGGTCCCTTTTTGGCCCATGGCTACGCCTATATGTGCCTTTTTTAAGGCGGGGGCATCATTAACTCCATCGCCCGTCACCGCCACAATCATACCCTGTTCTTCTAATTTTTCAACAATCCGTAATTTATCTTCCGGGTCGACTCGTGAAAAAATCAGAGATTTGTTCTTGTTCATTCTTTCTCCTAATTCTTTATCCGACATCATATGCAGCTCATTCCCGGCAATAACTGGTGACGGCTCACCGGTCTCAGAAAGACCAATCTCCTGGCCTACCGCCTGAGCGGTGATCGCATAATCACCAGTCATTATGAATATCTTGATATGTGCTTCATGAGCGCTTTTTATTGCTTCGTGCACTCCTTCTTTGGGTGGGTCGATCATTGCCATCAAACCCAAAAATATCACGTCTTTTTCGATCTCGTTTAAAACATAATCTTTTCCATCAATTTCCAGGGGGCGATAAGCTATTGCTAGAACGCGCATTGCCTTTTGAGAAAATTGGATATTCATCTGTTCGATTAATTTTTTATCCTCATCTGTAATCGGAACCGCTCTACCATTTCTATAAATATATTTACTTATAGATAGAACACTGCTCGTGGCACCCTTTAGGGTAAGCACTTTGCGCTCACCAAATTGTCTAACCGAGCTCATGCGCTTGCGTTCAGAGTCGAATGGGAACTCGTATAACTCAGGGTTTTCCTGGTCTTCAATAGGCGAGCGGGTGCCCAATTTTGTGGAGAGCGTGATCAAAGCAGCTTCTGTTGGATCACCAACAGGATACCAGCTATTGTGTTTATCATCAGGTGCATGAATCTCTGCATTAGATGCCATTGTACTGGCATCCATCATAATTTCTATCTCATCGACCTGTTTCCGGCTAAGGGGTTTATTTTGGTCGTCTAATATGGTCCCCTTTGGTTCATAACCTACACCAATGATTCTATAATCCTTTCCGTTGAACCAGACGGATCTTACGGTCATTTCATTTTTTGTGAGCGTTCCAGTTTTATCCGTACAGATGACATTAGTTGACCCCAGGGTTTCTACGGAGGGTAGATTTTTAACGACTGCTTTTTTCTCTGCTAATCTCTGGCTACCCGTGGAGAGCGCAACTGTCACTTGAGCCGGTAATGCTTGTGGAACCGCTGCTACCGCAATACCAAGAGCTATTATCAAACTTACGTGAATCGAAAAACCCTGGGTAAGGGCGATTATGAAAATAAATATACAAATAATTATTACTACGAGTGTTAATTTATTAGCTAATATTCCAAGCTCTACTTGCAGTGGTGATTTTACCTCGACAGTTTTTTGTGTCATGTTGGCAATTTTACCCATCTCGGTATTCATTCCCGTGGCAACTACTATTCCTTTGCCATCTCCTGTTGCAACGGTTGTTCCTAGATAGGCTATATTATCTCTATCCGCTAAAGTGCAGTCTTCCCTGATAGCATGGGTATGTTTCTCTTGCGGCATTGATTCTCCGGTCAATGAGAAATCGTTAGTTCGTAAATTAAAGGCCTCGAAGAGTCTAATATCCGCGGGTATTTTATCTCCCTCATCAATTTCTATAATATCTCCGGGAACGAGGTCTCCTTGTGGAATCTCAGCGACCTGCCCGTTGCGAATTACTTTTGCGGGCGATTTAACCAGATCCTTCAATTTCTCAATAATCTTTTCTGCTTTGTATTGTTGTGTAAATCCAATAATAGCGTTAACAAGGACTATGATAAGCATTACAGTTCCATCTCGAAAATTTCCTATTAAAATTGAAATGATCCCGGCAACTAACAACACCAAAACCAAAACTTCTTTTAATTGAGCTAAAAACATCAACCATTTTGGTACTTCAGCTCCGGAGATCAGGTCGTTTTTGCCGTATTTTTGAATTCGTCTTTTTGCTTCCGTATTATTGATACCTTTTTCACTTGTTCCCAGAACCTCTAATATCTCGGGAATCGTCATATTGTAAAAATCCTTTTTTTCTGGCATGGATAATTTTGCCCCTTATATTGTAGATGAATAATTTGAGCTTTGCATTTTACTAATCTATAATACCCTTATTAATAGTCAATTTTTAAGATATAAGTATACTTTCTATTATTATTTTTTCATGTGATACATAAATATTCTATTCAGGTAGGCTATTGAATGTTTATTAGCAATCTCAAAACCTGTAAGAAATCGTTTGGATTGTTGAGTTCCCCGATTTTGTTTGAAAAGACAATAAGAATTCTTAGCCAATTCTTCTATATACGCCGGAAATTCTATAATTGGCATTATGATTTTTCCTTCTAATTGAGAGAAGAAGCATATTTTATAATACATAGTAAGTTATTTCTCAAAACGCAAAACATCAATTTAAATAATAAAAAATCGCTGTTACTCGAATATATACAATGTTGGGGGGATTTTATGAAAGAATACGATTTGGTAGTAATCGGAAGTGGTGTCGGTCTTACAGTACTTAACGAAGGATTACAATCAGGTTGGGAATGTGCACTTGTGGAAGACCGAAAAATTGGCGGTACTTGTTTAACCCGTGGATGTATACCATCAAAAATATTGGTCTATCCCGCTGATCTAATTCGCGAAGCACAACATGCTTCAAAAGTGGGTATTAAATTCAAAATAGAAAATATAGACTGGGATTTAATTACAGAACGCATGTGGAACCAGATCGATGAGAGCAATGATATTAATTATGGTCTCTCACAAGTACCAAATTTAACAATCTATCGTGGAGTTGGTGAATTCATTGGTGAAAATACAATAAAAGTCAATCTGAACGGGGGTGGTGAGTCTGAACCATTTTCAGGGAAAAGATATGTTATTGCCTCCGGTACCCGGTCATTCATTCCACCAATTAAGGGTCTTGATGATGTGGGATATATTACTAATGAGACATTTTTCGGTGAAAAATTTCCTAAAAAACCTTGGAAGAGTTTAATAATTATTGGTGGTGGAGTAATTGCTGCAGAATTTGCCCATATTTTTTCCTCATTTGGTACAAAGGTCACAATAGTTGAGATGTTACCTCGTCTAGTTATTACAGAAGAACCAGAAATTAGTGGGTTTTTGGAAAAGAATTTCAAGAAACATATGACCGTTTTAACAAAGAAGAAAGCGGTGTCTGTGCGAATAGAAAACGGGCTTAAAACTGTGGTAATAGAAGATGTGGATACAGGTAAAAAGTATAAAGTCCGTGGTGAAGAGATATTAGTATCTGCCGGTAGGAAAGCAAACTCAGATTTATTAAAAGTGGAAAAAATCGGTGTAGAGATTGACCAGCGAGGTTGGATTAAAACTAATGAGTTTTTGGAGACAAATAAACCAAATATATGGTGCATAGGTGATGCTAATGGACAATTCCAATTCAGGCACAAGGCAAATCACGAAGCGGAAGTTTGTATCCATAATATTTTCGGTGATTCCGGTCATAAAAAAGCTGTGGATTATTCTGCAGTACCTTGGGCCATTTTCACACATCCACAAATTGGCCATGTGGGTATTACAGAAGCAGAAGCGATCGAAAAGGGGCATGAGATCTATGTAGCATTTAAGAAATATTCATCAATTGCTAAAGGTTTTGCCATGGGCTTTGAACCTGGTAGCGAAGATGATGGATTTGTCAAATTAGTTATTGATAAATCCTATCATATTCTCGGTGCACATATAGTAGGACCCAATGCTGCAATATTGGTACAACCGTTTGTTTATTTAATGAATGCAGGTTATAATTGCTCCCCACGCGCAAAAGAAAATGGTTATTCACCCTTACCAAAAACGACTTTTGCATGTCCAAATGCTGGCACTTTCATGCCGATTTACAATTCTATGGTCATTCATCCATCGCTAAATGAGGTCACTGGTTGGGCGATCGGTGAATTACGACCGGTGAATTTAAGATTAATATAAGTTGGTTCTTCTCCTAATTTTGGTAAAAAAATTGGATACTATATATTTAATTATTTGGTCTTTACACTTTGAGCTTTCTCCGCCTTAGTTGGTGTTCGTTTCGGCACAGTTATATTAAGGATACCATCTTCGAGTTTTGCATCGGCTTTGGTCTGGTCAACCTCTGTTGGCAATGGAACGCTGCGGTAAAATGAATGAAAACTACGCTCGCGATGATAATAGTCTCGGCCTTTTTCTTCCTTCTCCTGTTGTGCTTTCGCCGAGATCTCTACATGATCTTCGGTTAATTTTATGTCAATGTTCTCCTTTGGTATCCCTGGGATTTCAGCGCGAATCTCGAGGTTTTTACCGGTGTCCTCAATATCTAGTAAGGGTTGTCTAACTGCAGGTATACGGTACGCACCTGTTCCACGCCCTCGTCTCGGGAGATCCAAGCCGAACCTAGTATCGAAACTTCGCCATATTTCATCCATTTCACGATCCATCTGCCGCATCATTTCAAAGGGTGACCAGTGACGTTCACGCTCGACCATCTGTCTCTCTCCTTCTTTTCTTTGCTCCTTATGCACAGGTACTTTCGCAGATGTTTTTTTTACCATATTCTCTTACCTCCTATTTCACATTAACTTTTGGTGCTTTTATTATAAAGCCACTAGAGAGCACCTTAAGGTCAATTTTATCTTCTTTTTAACGCCAGGAAGCTCGATCTCTATGTTATACCGGTTCTTTTCTTCATTATATCCGACATACACATTAGGTCTAATTCTGGTCTTTTCCATTTTTAAGAAAAAAAAAGAAGTTTTTTCTATTTAATTCTTTAAATTGGAACCGATCTCAATAGTGCTCTACATTGTGTATCCTCAATTTGTTCTTGCTGTTCTTTATAACTAACTCCCTAACTTCATTTGCCAGGGTTCTATTAAAATTTAGGCCACGAAGTGCACTTGCTCCTGCACCAGCTGCAGCACCCACAGCTGTACCGATTACAGGTACAACAGTACCCGCTACTGCTCCAGTGGTACCCATACCAACCATATTGTTAAACCATGAACCAGTATGTACTTCTACGATAAAATCGTCTGGTGTTCCAGTTATTGTAAATGTAACCTCTCTTAGAGAACCTACAAATGCTCTGGGGACACTTTATCTTACAGCCATTATTGTCTTGAAAGGCTTTCCATCATTATCTCCTTCCAATTCGTTCACAATATTCAAATCCTCTTGCGCTTGAAGTTGTTTAATCATTCCAGCATATATTCCGTCTAAATTCGTGTTCAAATCTCTATAATGTCTTACAAACTGCAATTATATACCTCCCACATATATTTAATAAACTTTGTAATCAAATATTTATCATATATAAAATAATTTGGCAAAAAATTGGTAAAATTTGTAAAAAATAAATTAATGTTTATCGCATTTAAAATAAAATCCATATTTTAAATTGAATTACTAAGTCCGAGCTGGACTTTCAAATATTACAGATTTTATTAATTGTGAATTTGGAATAATGATTTTTTCACCATTGTCCGCAACGATTGTGGTGGTAAATCGTTCGATTTTATTTACAGTGCCCGTATATTTTCCATCAATAGTTACACGTTTACCAATTTTAAGAACTTTGTTATTTTGGAAATAACCACCAATATTGGCGAATATCTCTTTTGAACCAACGGCAAAACCTGCACCGAGACCGATGAATACAGCACCTAATACTATTGCTGTCACTATATATAGGATAGGTACTTCAAAACCTATTTGTGCAATAGCCATTACACCGGCTAAATAGATAATTAAATATTTCATGGCACTGGCAGCAGTTTCAGGAAATGGTATGTCCATTTGTTTGCTTGAGGTAAGTATCTTTTTCTGTACCCAGCCAGCAACCCAGAAACCTATCAGGATTATAATGATAGCTGCTAGTATATTAGGCATCCAGAGTATTACTACATTAATTAGCTGTTGTAATTGATCAAATGCACCAGTTGCGTTCAATACGCTAATAGCTAGTTGAATGAATATTAACATCACAATTACTCGAACCACGAAGATGAAAACATTCACAATCACACCTGAACGGCCAATAGTCTCTTCCACGGGTCTAACGAGTTTCCAGATCTGAAACTGTTGAATTATTTTTAATATGGCTTTTCGAATAATTTCTGTAACAATTAATCCAATTAAAATTATGAAAAGAGCCAGTAAAACTAACGGTAGGATAAGTAACACAGGCGTTATAAATTCAGCCAGTAATCCAATATTTACTATTTCAAGTGCAATTTGAACAAAAAATAAAAGTATAAAAATCTTAATAAATAGAGATACAATACTGATTACAGATATACCTGATGTTTTTGTCTTTCTATCAACAGATAAAAGTTGTTTTCCAATTTCTGTTTTTCCTATGTGTTCTAATAATTTATTGGCTATTACATTTGCCACGAACAATCCAACTAAAATAATAATTGCCGCAATTAAAATCCTTGGAATAAATAAAACGATTGGTGCGAGTATGTTGGTAATTTCAGGGACTCCAAACCATGATATTGCTATCTGGAGTACTATTACAAATATAAACCAAAACACAAAAATCCCGAGAAATCTCGAAGCCGACTTAATCCCAATTGTATTCAATTGAGCAAGAACACCTACACGGTCCATCGCTTTATCAAAACCTAATCGTCTTAGAGCTTTACTAAATACCCAAGCAGCTGCTTTTGCAACTATATAACCTATAATTAATATAACAATAAAAATTATTAGATTCGGGATTATGGATATAATCCAAGCCCACATTCCTAAAAACATACCAATAATTATTTCAGAAATGGTAGGAGCAGATTCGGTTTTATATGAAAAAGAGGTGATGTCCACTTCATTTCCATTCTCATCTTTTGCCCCTGAAAAAGAAATAGTATATTCTTCATCATATGAAAGTGCTGCATTTGGTTTGATCGTAAGTTCTCTATCATTATCACTCCATTCCAATCGATAACGATATGGTTTAAGAGATGGCGAGATCTTTAAATTCTCTTCAACCGTCTCAGTTTTCATAGTATCATTGAATCTAATTATGATCCAGCTATCAACTGGAATATCTTCCTCACCATCTCTAGGAATAGTGCTTGTAATAGTGGCACCATAAGTATTCCCAGGTAAAATAATAATTGAAAAAAAGCTAATTAATATAACACATATTAATATTCGATAAAGAATTTTTCTTTTCATTAATCTTTCCATCATATCTCTCCCCTCCTTCAGGATTTCATAATGATTTTTTGTTCCTTTTTAGCCATAAAACCCCTCATAAAATACTTTTTTTTAGGTAGTTATATTTCTAACTAAACACTAATAAACGCTATTTCATGAAAATAAAAAATGCAGGCAAATAACTGCCTGCTTACTATCATTTTCACTTTTCGAGCTTTTTAATTTTCTCTTCCAAATGTTTTACGGTTTTTTTTAGCTCTTCCACTTCATTATAAAGTGATTGCGCACGGGGTAACGAAAATATACCAAAGCTCTCTTGAAAATTTGTGTTTCTCTCCAAATAACTTCGGAACATCTTCTCATAATCACTGCTGATGGTTTTGAAAATATTGCCAGTGCGTCTATTTATGTTATCTACCTGGTTCTTATAAACATTTCGCAGTTCTTCTAGATCGTCTTCATTTCCTTTGAAGAAATTCTCCATATTCCCCCGTAAGTTATTTGTGAATAAGC
>CBFDAW010000094.1:0-8164 GCA_965602865.1 uncultured Thermoplasmata archaeon | reverse complement strand
TACAATGAAAAATTCATAGGATGCTGTTTATTGATTGTTAGTCAGCCTCAATTAACCATTAAAAGGTATATGAACTCCTATCAATTGAGAAGAAAAACTAAGAAAAGAAAAGTTGAGATTATGACTATTTTGGCAAATTTTGGTATTCTTGGTCAGCCTCAATTAACTACTAAATTTTTTCCAAGTGACTAATATGGCGGATAAAATACGCATAAAACGTAAAATTGTGTTAGTGGGCGATCCCGCCGTTGGCAAGACAAGTTTGGTCAGAAAATGTGTTCTTGATGCATTCAGTGACAATTATATTATGACTGTCGGTTTTAAGGTCATGAGTAAGAAAATGATATTCAAATCTACCGATAATTCTACTGATATCGAATTAAACCTGATGATCTGGGACATCATGGGGCAAAGAGGATACAGTCTAATTCCCCAATCGGCGTTCTATGGTTCAAAGGGCGCAATCATTGTTTGCGACATTACTCGAAAAGAGACATTGCTTAATTTAACTAATTTAACCAATTCATTATTTGAAATCATCTCCGAAATACCAATTATCTTAATTGCAAATAAGAATGATCTTACCGATCAATTTCAATTCGATGAATCGGCGATCGCGGATATTGCAGCGGCATATCATGCACCATATTTCATCACCAGTGCAAAGACCGGTGTAAATGTAGAAATGGCATTCAGAGTACTGGGGAGAATGATCTTAAAAGAGCAGGGGAACTGAGTATTTTACCAGATCTTGATTAAATTACCTTAGTCATGGTTTTGCCCCCAAGAAACTCAAGTTAGTTTATTTATAGTATTTCATATTGGAATAAAAAACCTTGCATCATAATTTTAGCTTCTTCTCCGACTTTTCACACGATATTAGGATAGTGGATAAAGAATAATTATACATGATCCCTGCATAATTTTCTTCCTGTAACCATATTCAAATAGAAAAATTTATAACCTGGGTTTTATATTTAATAGAATAAGTAGAGGGGGGTCTCCCTCGAAATAATAATATTATTCTAAGAATTGTCTGCTAATTTAAATTGAATACCAAAATATAGGTGATAAAAAATGGGTTATCCGAGATTGAAATTATTTGCAATGTTCTTCCTTATGTGGGTAATATTTCTTGGCATAGGAGCCGGGATTGTATATGCTTTAATTTATTATGGAGTAATTTCGTCTGGCATCTTTGGCTGGGCAATTATAATGGCCATAGTCACCATGTTAGTGATATTGAATTTAGTTACATATTTCTATTCGGATAAAATGGTTTTAAGTGCTTACCAAGCTAAAATCGTAACTGCTAAGGAAGCACCAAGATTATATGACACCGTAAAAAAAGTGGCAATGAAGGCAGAGCTACCGATCCCGCGGGTGGCGATCCTACCTACACACACTCCTAACGCATTTGCGACGGGTCGCGACCCCGACCACGCAGTAGTCGCTGCTACCGAGGGGTTATTAGAAATATTGGATGATGATGAACTGGAAGGCGTGATCGCCCACGAAATGGCGCATGTGAAGGATCGGGATATTCTGGTCATGACCGTGGCTGCAACGGTAGCTGCTATTATAGCAATTGTAGCGCGAGTGATTCTATTCCAGATGATATTCGGTCGCCGGAACACTAATATTCACCCCGCAATTTTGCTAATTGCTGTAATTACCGCACCAATTGCCGCAATATTGGTTCAGCTTGCGATCTCACGCAGCCGCGAGTATAAAGCGGATCGCGTGGGCGCTGCCACGATTCAAAACCCGATGGCATTGGCAAGCGCACTCGATTCGCTGCATCACATGAACAAGATCCGGCCGATGCAGTTCCGTAAGTCCAGCCCGGCGCATTCTTCGTTGTTCATCGTCAACCCGTTCCAAAGCGGTGGCTTTGTGAACCTATTTTCCACGCACCCGCCCATGAAAGAACGCATCAAGCGCCTGAAAGAACAAGCCGAGGATATGGGTCACCCACCAGTGTATCACCGTCGTGAGTCCGAGTCAAAGTCATCCTCCCAAGACGTCCCCGACTTCATGCAACCACGCAACAGAGGACGAAATAGAAAAAGCAAGAGAAGGAAGTAATAATCGAGTACATTTTTAAAAAAATAATATATACATGTGCAGTTATTTGTCCCGCCATGGATATGCCTAAAATACCATTATTCGACTGGCTCATCGAAAATCTACCTAAGGCTAAATACGATCTTGCAAATAGCTCGATCAGCGGTGTACCGTTTTCAGAATTATTGAGCCTCACAGGTTCTAAGATCCCAAACGATTTCAATCTCGGTAAAAATGATCCGAATGGCGCGGATGAGCTGCGCAATGCACTTGCTAAAATATATAACTGTAAAAAAGAAAATATAGTTACTACTACGGGTGGTAGTGAAGCAAATTTTTTAGTGTTCCTCGCAATGTTAAAACCCGGTGATGAAGTCATCGTCGAGCAGCCAACATATTCGCCATTATGGTTAGTACCACAGATGTTAGGGGCACGGATTGTGACTTGGGAACGTGCTTATGAAAACGGTTTTTCACTTGATCTCGAAGAGCTCAAGAACAAGATAACGAGCCGCACCAAACTCATAGTTATTACTAATCTACACAATCCCAGTGGTGTTTTAATAGATAATGATACAATAAATGCAGCCGCAGAAATTGCCGCTGAACAACATGCTATACTTTTTATCGACGAAATGTTTCTTGACACCGCCGAATCCAAGCAAGCCACCGCTGCAGGTATGGAGTCAGTGCTCGTAACTTCAAGTGTATCTAAAGTATATGGAATAGGAGGTTTGCGGACGGGCTGGATCGTTGCACAAGAGCACCTAGCCGCACAGTGCTTAGGGGCGAAATGGCAAACCACGGTCGCCTCACCATATTTCTCGGAAGTACTGGCTGCTATTGCGCTTTCCAAAGCTCGACAAAAACGTATAGAGCGTTGTAAATCTATTGCACGCCACAATTTCCCGGTAGTAAATGACTGGATGGAGGAGAATACGCATTTGATAGACTGGGTGCCACCAGCCGGAGGAATACTATGTTTCCCACGGTACCATACACGGTCGAGAATTGATTCAGTGAAACTGTGTCAAAAGCTGGTACATGAGCGTGGAGTTTTGCTCTCCCCGGGCAAATATTTCGGTTCCGAAGGCCACGTTCGGCTGACTTATATGAATCCAGAGTCTGAATTACGAAATGCTCTAGGTGCGTTTTCTGCGGTCCTGGAGGCGAGCTCAAGGAGTGGTTAGAAATAATATTGTTAGAATCAATATCGAAACCATTAAATATTTCATCTTGATTAAAGTTCAGAAACACTCAGGAAATAAATCGGAAATAGTGTAAATTGATTTTATTCGTATCTAAACTCCCGCTATAATTAAGCTATGAATCGGATTGGAAGTGATATCTTGAAGGAGTATGAAATTAAACGCGGACATTTAAAAAATATAGAAGGAGAAAAACTTAAAGAGCTGATGGAATCAACATTTGGTAATGTGGAGATCGATTCAGATAAATTGAAAACCAAATACGGCGCCCTCCAGCCGCTTATTACATGGATCAAGGATAAGAATGTATTGTGTGTAGACACGAACATGGACTCAAAAGTGCCAGATGATGAGATCAATGAGACGATTCGGCGTTATAACAAATTTTTGGAAGCCGCCACAGGGTTCAGTGCAAAAGAGCGAGTTAAACGCGCTAAAAAGAAAGCGGGAGACTAAAGAGTTGATTTGAAATCAAGATTGGTTATATTATGAGGACAGATAGGAAAGTGAACTTTACCAAAAAAAGGAATACTGGGCTTACTATAGATGAAGATATAGAATTTGATGATGATATAAAAATAGATGAAACGCTCTCTTTAGGTAAAAAGCAAGTGGAGCTACCCAAGAAACCTCAAACCAGCAAACCGACTATTGCAGGAATTCTATTGCTGATAGCATTTTTTCTAAACCTTATGCTTCCAATAAGTTATTTTTTATTGATCAACGATATTGAAACTGCTACAGGTGACACATCCTTAAAGGGTAAAGTCCGTGGGACAAATAACGAGCCAATAGATAATGTAACGGTTAGTATTTTAGGTACGAATCTTTCCACCGAAACCGATAGTTACGGTAATTACAGTTTTAACACGGTTCCAGTTGGAGAACACGAGATTCAATTTACCAAGATAGGTTATCGCCAGGTTAAAGTACGGAAAGTACTATTCTCTAAGAACATATTAAGCCAAAATGAGGAATCGTATAATATCATCGATGTCCCCGGCGAGCTCACTAGTAGTATACAAATCGGCTCGTTTGACGGACCATTTAATGAAACCGTGATAGTACGTGATTTTCTAAATAGCACATTATTTGGTACTGTTTCGAACCTTACGGGTGTACCGGTAAGCAATATCCAGCTTGAGATCTTAGACACAAAACTTAAAACACAAACAGACGAGAATGGGCATTATACTTTTAATAATATTCAGCCGGGTATTATTACCATTCAAATAACTCAAACCGGAAGCAGCAATAAAACTACATTTACGATTCTTTATGCAAGTAATAGTTCTACGGAATTGGATATAACCTTCGATGAACAAAAAGACCAGTATTATGATGAAGTCCGGAGTAAAACCGGAAACATTATCGGAAATATATTAGATTCAAATCAACTCCCGATCGAAAACATCAATGTATTTTTGAAAATCGATGAGGAGATATATCCAAATAATATTTTTATAACTGGTAAGGACGGGGGATTCATATTTAATGGCGTTCCGATTGGTGTGTACGAAATTATGGTTACGGGTTTAGATTTTTATATTACCAGAATTACAAATGTAACTATTGAGATAGATTCTAACATCACGATTCCACCACTGGAACTAACAAAATTAAAGTCACCAATAATAATCGAGGAAGAAATATCAAGTGAATATACATATTATTGCATACTCATTTTAATCATATTTTCATTAATCACGCTTGGCGGTGCAATAAGCGCCTTCCAGCGGAAGAGATATAGCTTGGTATTCGTTGGTGCGATTTTTGGAATGGTTCCGGTGGTTTTACCAATAATGTCATTACGCCTCGATATATGTCTAGCTGGCGTCTTCGGGTTGGTTGCACTAGTGTTATTGGTATTTTCACGGAATGAGTTCACTTTTAAATAACAAAATTACAATAGATTTTCAACTTTCTCCTATTTTTGTTGATAAATCTTTAAATATTGAGAGCGCATATACATTAGCCAGGGGATATTATGGTTCAAAAAAAGAGACCACCTGTTATGAATTGGAACCCATATCAAGCCGGGGAAACCAGAAATATGATTATGAATGAAATTAACCTTCTGGTTAATAAAAAAGATCATAGACGAAAACTTGGCTTGGAAACGGGTTCACTGCGCGAGTTCAAAGGAAATGCACACTGGAATTTATTTATTGCCATTGAGTTAGCAGAACTTCTAAATAAACGATTAAATAGTGATTTAAAAAATCTATTTATTCAAACCACCCAAGGAATGAACAGTACTACTACTCATTTGACTAATATTTCCCAACAATTGAAAAAAGCCGAATATAACTTGGGTAATGTTACGACACTAGCCAGTAATAATTCCATAAAAATTATTGGCACGGAGGTTGCTAAACTCAATAAGCAGATTAGTAATATTACGCAGATACAGAATACAATTAAAACTACAACAGATAAGATTCAAACAGAAATTGATAATGTCTCGAATATAATCCAAGAAACAATTACACAAAACCATCAAACGTTATTGAAAGAATTAGGTGATCGTAACGAAGCCATGCAAATGATCATAACCGAAGATCTTCATTCGTTAAAGAAGATCACAGAGGAAAAAACCAAGCAGCTCAATGACATGGCTCAGGATAACTTCTCGGATCTTAATGAACAGATCTCTGAAGTGGATAATAAGAATACCAAATATTTAAAAGAGCTATCTGAACAAGTAAAAAATACCGATAAGAAAATCGTAAGTACTCAAGAGCAAATAACCTCATTTCAAGAGGCTTCAAATAATATGTTCGATGACCAGCAAAATACAATTATTTCGGAGATCCAGGAGGGTATTGGCGGGTTGATGAAACAAAACCTGGATAATTTTAAAAAATTAGAGAAAATTGAAACAACTCAAACAGCAAATGTTACCTCCAGAATTGACGAAACAACTGAAAATCTTACATCCATTATAGAAGCTACGAATGAACATTTAGATAAAATCAATGAACATGTAAAGGATAGTATTGTAAACTCGGAATCAGAGATTAAAAAGGAATTAAATACAGAAGTATCAGACATAAGAGCTATTTTGAGTACCATTCGAAGTGATATTGAACTCATGAAAAGTGTACTTACCAAAATAGATACAAAAGTGCATTAAATATTTCAATTATTATGCAACTTCCATACCCGAGGACGCCTTGCGCTTATTTTTTTTCTGAATATTCACTTGCGGTAATGGGAATGGTGGCGGTAATTTGATATCACGTGAGATCAACATAGCTTCGGGGACGCATACGCGCATAATGGCGGTATGAATTTCGCCGGCTATTTCATTGGGCATGTTAGAGGTCGATCCCCATTGCTGGGCTAAGGCCGGTGCATCACCTTCATAGATAATGGTGCCTTCAATCTTAATCATGCCTATTCCACCATAGTTTGCAGTATATCTGAAATCTATGCTTGCCTCCGTGTCATTGAGCTCGGTGATGAGTGTTACGGTGCTATTATTATCGATACGTACATTTCGAATCTTTTCCTCGAGCTTGCTGAATCGACGAGCCTCGATATTATTCAAATTTACTGATTTTACGGTCATTCTCATTTCACCTGTTCTTTTTTTTCAGATGAGGTGCTGTAATAGGTTTGTATAGTTTTCACCAGGTCATCTTTCTCCAGACCATCATGAATGGTAGCACCGCTTGCATATTTATGCCCACCACCCTCAAATAACTTTGCTAGTTCTATTATTTCCTCATCCGTATATGTTCTAAATTCTACTTTTGAGTATTTCTTACTCTTAAATTTATTATTCTTGTCACGTCCCAATCGATAATACTTATGAATTAATACCGCCAGAACATCAAATGGCCCTTGCGAATGTGACTTTAAATTATTATAGATGGAGTATAGTGGTGCGGTGTTTTCTGCTTCTAATATACCTATCTTATGACCATTAATCTCGTGGTATTCAAATTTTTCATCGATATCTTTATTGAACTCTTCTATCCATTTATTATATTCTTCGATTATTTGGTCATATGATTTTTGATTGATTATTTTAAAATCATTTGCTAATTCATTAGCAAGTTCATACAATGCCTTTTTTAAATTCGAGCCAAAATGTATAAGTTGTAAACCGCTAATTATTTCTTGGAACCGCCGAGCTTTTTTTGAGGTAATGTTATTAGTATCTATTTCATCAGCAATTTTATTAATATCATTACCAATTTTAAAATGATCACATATTATTGATGTTGTACTTTTGGCAGTAGGATCGATTATTAATTCAATATTATCCAACTCGGAATCATATTGTTCAGCGGGGTTAACTTCATGGTGGTCAAACCATTTTACACTATCATAAATTGATGACCCTAGTAAAGTGTCACGATGTAACGAAAGGTCGCAGATATAAAGTTGACCAATTGTAAAATCATCATCATCTATTCTATTTAATTCAGGGATCGATTTAGCGAGTGTGCTGAAAATATTAGGCTGTGATGTGAAAAATATCCGAACCCGATTTCCAAGTTCATTCTTGTCTTTCTGTGGGGAATTGATCATTTTTATAACGGCGGCTATGCATAAAATACCATCCGCATCCAAATTAGAAATTATAGTAATTGTATCTTTGGTCGGGAAAAAATCCAAATCAACTTTTTTAACTTCGGAATCCTCTAACACAGCAATTTCAGTTTCAGCTAATTCGGTCTCTGGTTCTTCAGTCTCCGGCACCTCTGTTTCGGTCTTGGGTTCTTCAGTCTCTGGTATCTTGGTTTCGGTCTCTGGTTCTTCAGTCACCGGCACCTTGGTTTCGGCATCTGGTGGCTCGGTCACCGGCACCTCGGTTTCGGTCTCTGGTGGCTCGGTCACCGGCACCTCGGTTTCGGTCTCTGGTGGCTCGGTCACCG
>CBFDAW010000093.1:0-8258 GCA_965602865.1 uncultured Thermoplasmata archaeon | reverse complement strand
ATTGAATCGGGAATGGCCACTGTTTGAAAAACAACATTAAATGTTCCGCACACGTATTATAGATACCCTTTTATACTAGGTCGAGTTATTAGTAAAAGACCCTTTTGAAAAAGGGAAAATAGGTAAGGAATAATAATATGTATGATGATAGAAGAAAACGAAGCTATGATCGTGGTCCAAGAGAGATGCACGATGTAACATGCGCAGACTGTGGAAAAGAAACTCAAGTCCCATTCAAGCCAGATGGTACAAGACCTGTTTACTGCCGAGAATGTTACCAAAAACATCGTCCTAGCAGATATTAGAAAGATATGTTTAGAAATTATTAGATTTTTTCTTATTCACAGAAAAAATCACTCTAAATTTTTAACATTTCTGTGCATTCGTAGCACATCAATAGCAATTCTTATTTAGTTTACAAGATGAGTTTAAAACCTAACCATTTTGTACTAACTGATATTATATAGCATAGTATGACTGATACCTCTAACTTGAAATCGCTATGAAATATATTAGATATATAATAATATTAAAATATATTAAGTACATAACTCAGCTAACTGTTGAATGCTAAAGCTTAAGTGAATTTGTTCCGAGGGCTTAGTTTGCTTTCTGGATATTTTTCTTTTTCTTTTGTGAACTGCAGTAATATCAGGATATGATTTATTCCTGAATAAAATTAAAAGTTATTTATCCAACAAGAAGGTAAAAAAATGACCCGAAGGAACCATAAAAGATATTCCCAACCGAGCCGGCATTCCAATAAGAATAGTAAATTATTGGTGTGTATGCTCGACAATAAGAAGATTAATTACTTCCGTTATGATGTAAAAGCAATACTCAACTCGTCTGGTATAGAGGAGGAAGTTATGAACCCGTTACTTGCCTCCATAGTCACAAAGGCTAATAGAATAAGCATTGATGAAGCTGGAAAATATATACGTCAACAGGAAAAAAAGGAAATCCTGAGCAAAGAAACAACAAAGGTGCTATTTCATTTGCTAGATAAATATAAACGATGGCGATAATATCTTAGGTTCAGAACAAATTAGAATATTATTTGAGGGATTTAGGTAGATAACTGAGAGCGTTAAGATGGAGCCAAAAGAATTTATTGAGCATTTTAAGAAAGTATTAGAAAATAATATTGATTATGATTTCATTTTAAAAGATTTGAATAATAATGTATTTCCATTCCATGACCGAGATAAACATATTACTTATCGAAGATACTATTATTGGCTTAAACAAAGCAATAGCTTCAAATTTAAAAAGTTAAATGGCAAATTAAAAAGGTTAGTGAAAACAAAATTTTAACCTTCATCACCGCCTAGCACCTTCCGCCCGATAGTGGTATACCCCGTATGCCCCAGCATATCAAATGCCGGTCGAACGCCCCCGCTACCCACCACCAGTTCGCGTTGTAATGTCTCGAACGTGTGAATCTCTACGAACGGTTTCTCTCGTAAAGCGACCACTAGACGTTCCACCTGGTTCATTGTGGGTACATAACATGCGATCGCGCCACCTGACCGTAATGCAGAATGTGCATGTTCCACGGCGTGCCAGGGTTCGGGGATATCAAGTATTACCGCATCCACCGCCTTCTCTTCGATTCCTTTGGTTATATCGCGCAGTTTCAGGCACCAGGCGCGATCCAGCGATGCCTTCTTAATATTATTAGTACCAATTTTCGCAAAATCGGACCTGATTTCGTAAGTAGTGACCAATCCGGACGTGCCCACAAGACTCAGAAGAATGATTGTAAGCGCCCCTGAACCCAAGCCACCCTCGACCACTCTTGAACCGGGTTTAATGCCACAATATACTGCGATTAAAGCCGCATCTTTTGGGAGGATTATCTGCGCTCTTCTGGTTATGGTCTCCACAGTGTCCAGGGTACCAGCCGCAAGGAGCCAGTATCGGTTTTTCCCCAATGTTATTCCGGTTCCATATTGCTTACCCAATAATTTGGCAGGGTTGTACACACCTAATCCCTTAATCTTTTGAGTCCGGTCCTCGATCCTAAAGCATAGTTTCTGACCTTTGGCTTGCGGAATAAGAACCACCAAATCATCCGGAGAAACATGAGTTTTTGGCATTACAATCACTTTTTCGAGTTAATCATGATAAGATAATAATAATTAAGCCTAACGATTTTTGAACTGAAATTAATTCTTGATCAAGTAAAATGTGAATGTAAGAATATTAAATACGAAAGCTTAAAAATGATGGATAAATATACAATCTTGATATTTAATCATTATAAAGGGGAGAAGGAGAACATGAATAAAATTAAAATCTCTTCAATAATAATAACCTTATTTCTAATTTTTTCCGGCATTAATATTTTATTCAATTCTAACGCGGTCTCTGGCTCTACACTGTATGTAGGCAGTTTTTCAACATTCAAAACCATCCAAACCGCGGTAGCTGCCGCAAGTCCAGGGGATACCATCATCGTTGATAACGGAACATATATAGAATCAGTAACCATTGATAAACCAAATATCAATCTAATTGGGAATAGTACAACAAAGTGTAAAATAATACACCAATATTCGGGGTCGAATGATTTAGATGATTATGCTGCTGCAATTAATGTCACCGCATCAGGTGTGAATATCACGGGATTTAATATTTCTGTCTCTGGAAGTTATACATCTGGCATACGGTTGAATACCAGCTCATCGTCTTATTCGAACATTACGAATAATAATATCACATCCACTGGAAGTCGCTGTCACGGGATTTTTATTTATGAGTCCTCAAAGATTAATATCGTCGGTAATAATATTACTACCCAAGGTCAAACCTCTTTTGGGATTTATGTTTACAACTCCTCAAATAACGATCTAAAAGATAATTTAATAACCACCATTAGTTCGAGTAGTTACGGTATTTATTTATATTCTACCTCAAATTCTAACAATCTAACCAATAATACCCTTCAAACCGCTGGATTCTTTGGTTATGGCATTTATTTATCTTTATTTTCCGGGAATAATAACATCACAAACAACAACATAACCACTACAAATCTCATAGCACATGGTATTTATCTTGTATCTTCCTCGAATTTTAATACAATAATAAATAATACAATAAACACCACCGCGCAGCAGGCATATGGTATAGATATAAATGGTTGTTCTCAAAACAATATAACCGAAAATCGATTGAAGATCTCCGGAGCATTTGGTAGAGGTTTTTATCTTTCAAGAGCCCCCGGCAATAATTTAACGAGCAATATAATTACCATTTCCGGTTCCAGAGGCAGTGGTATTCAATTATTACAATCCTCAAATAATAACAATCTAACCGGAAATAGATTAAAAATAGACGGCCAAAATTCACAAGGTATTTACATCCAACAATCTTCAAGCAATAATCTAACTAACAATATAATTAATACTAGGGCACAGTACGGTTACGGCATATACTTGATACGGGTTACTTTAACCAATATCATAAATTCTTTAATAAAGACCACTGCGGATTTTGCTTATGGCATATCGTTATCAAGCTCCCCGAAGAACAATTTAATAGAGAACACAATAAATACCTCGGGTTCTGAGGGATATGGAATATATCTCTACCAAAGTGACAATAATAATCTGACAGATAACAAAATAAATACAACTGGACTCTATGGTTATGGAATCTATCTAGTGCAAAACTCCAACAATAACAATCTATCAGATAACAATATAACTACTAGTAATCAAGATGGATATGGAATTTATATAACATTTTATTCAATTAAAAACAGGATACAAAATAATACTATTAATACTCAAGAGCAGCTTGGGATTGGTATATATTTATCAGATTTTTCGGATCATAATAATTTAATAGGCAATATTATTACTACAGCTGAAGAAGAGGGTTTTGGGATTAATCTTACTAAGTGTTCGTTTAATAATTTAACGAACAACATAATAAGTACATCCGGCTGGCTGGGGTATGCCATCTATATCACAAATTCTTCGAATAATAATAGTGTACTGGGCAATAAGATAACTACCCACTTCATAAGTGGCTATGGTATTTATGTTCTGCAATTTTCTAATAATAACACAATCACAGACAATACAATTAATACTTTTTTTATAAGTGGTTATGGTATTTATATTAATGAATATTCATGTAATAATAATGTGTCAGGCAATTTAATAAATAGTTCTAACAGGTATGGAGTCGGTATAATACTAAATAGTAATGCCAATGAGAACATTTTTATCAAGAACATAATCAATACTTCGGGTATGGATTCTAATGGTATTATCGTAAGCGAATGTTCGAAAAATAATTTAAATGGAAATACAATGAATACAGAAGGATCGTATTCGAATGGTATTTCCCTTTCTTCTATGAATGACGTCTGCATTGAGAATAAAATAAGAAATAATGATATAAATACGATTGGGGATAATAGCTACGGTATCTGGTTAATAAAAGCTGTAAATAACGATCTTATTGACAATAAAATATATACATCCGGGAATAATGCATATGGCATAATAATGGATACTGTTTCAAATAATAACTATCTGGAAAATCATATAATTAATACCTCAGGATTTAACAGCCATGGTATCTCCCTTAAAAACTCGACGGGAGTATCATCTGTAAATTGCGATATTAATACAACAGGCACGGGAGCACATGGGTTGTTAATGGATGCTCAGTCCACAAAGATCATTGATTCGAGAATATTTACCGACATTAGCCCGAGCTCGAACAGTTATGACTTTGCCGCAATCAATTTTGGAAATATAACGTCAATAAATTGCAGCTTCAATTCGGTTGAAGTGACTGATTTAAATGGTGGTGTGGTACTAGTGAAAAACTATCTTGATATTCAGGTATACGATGAAGATGGGAGTACTCCACTGGCAGATTCCGATGTGGAAGTACGAGATAATGATGCACAAATATATGCTACTTCGGATTATGGCGGCACGAAGCCTACTACCGATGCAGATGGTCGGATCAACAAAATCATAGTATCGGATCGTTGCTATAATCATAATAATATTGCCACTGAAAATATAACGGATATGAAAGTAAAAAAGATACCGGGTTTATATTGGGAGGAGACCCGCGAAGATATCGATATGAGCACCTCGCATACCGAGACGTTTGTTGCAAGTGCAATGCCATCCCCGTCTATCCCGCTGGGATTATCGGTCAACCGAGTTTCGGGTTCGGATACATTGAATATAACCTGGGAGCTCAGTACAAATACGGTAAAATACGCGGTTCAGACCAATCAATCGGGTCAATGGGACAGCTTAGGTAATGTATCACACCCTCAAAACTGGATCTTAGATGAGGACCTGGTTGAAGAATATTGGTATTATTATAGGGTTCAGGCTTTGGGTAACTTTGATTTACCTTCGGGATATTCTTCGCCAGTTGGATATTATCTTAATGATATTACGCCCCCGTCCGTTCCCACAGGCTTGAAAGCCGCTGTGGTTTTAGGCTCGGATGCGATCAATATATCCTGGGACTTAAATCTCGATGATACTGTAAGATATGATCTTTGGTTTAGACGCCAAGAACCTGACAGCTGGGCGCAGTTAGCCAATCTTTCGCACCCGAAGAATTGGTATATTTTATCTGGTATGAATTTAATAAACGGAACGCGGTATTATTTCAAGATTCGAGCCTGGGATAATGTAGAATTACACTCTGCATTTTCCGGTGTAGTTAGTAAAGTACACCATGATTACCTCGCCCCCGATGCACCGAAAAACCTGAAAGCGATTACCAATTCTAAGCAATCGATCAACCTTCGCTGGAATGTCAGTTCAAATTATGATCTGAAAGCATACAGAGTGTATATAAATAAACCTGGCAAGGGCAGTGGCGGACCCTATGACTTTAGAGCAGAAGTGGTGAATTTAAGCTATGAGGTTACCGATTTATCGGAGGACACGGATTATTATTTTGTGGTATTGGCATTTGATGAAGCCAATAATACATCGCCGTTCTCAAACGAAGCCTGGAATAAGACATACGCCGTTAAACTATCCCGACCCAAGATCATCAGCACCACTCCAACTAATAATAGCACAGCGGTTTTGGTGGATAGCTCTGTTTCTATCACCTTCAGCCTTCCCATGGATATTGTAAGTGTAGTTAAGAATTTGACTATGTTACCACCGGTAGATTACACATTGAACTGGAGTGAAAAAAATACGGTGCTGGGAATTTACTTTACCGAGAACCTCAGATACGATACTGATTATACCATTACAATCGGCGGCGCCGTAGCAATCACCGGGGGCATACTTGAAGACGCACCGTTCGTACTCAGTTTCAGGACCGAAATCGGAGACGAAATACAACCACCACCTCAGCCAACGATTAATATAACCTCACCGGCTGTGAATACCACGGTAAAACCAGGTGAATCGATAAATGTCTCGGGTTCATCCTCGGGTTTTTCCGAGGGTACAGAAATTATGGTGACTTTAGGGAATACAACCAAGACGGGCATGATCGGTGCTGACGGTTCTTGGTTGGTTACAATGACCGCGCCGACGTCCGAGGGGAACTATACCATTACTATTACAGTGGGGAACTTGAATCATTCGATATCAATCACGGTGAAAGATATACAAGAGCCCCAAGATGGCGGTGCTGATACTTCCGGTGATCGAGATACTGACGATCTAAGCATGATCTACTTTGCCATAGTGATCGTAATTATTGTGATAATTTTGGTGATTCTTGGAATTGCATATCTTATGAGGAGAAAAAAGCAACTGGAAACGGCAGAGGAAGAGGAATTGGAGTATGAGAAAGGTGAGGATGAAGATCATTATGAAGACGAGCGTGACCTAGATAAAAAAAAGTATAAAGAACCCAAGGAAGAAGCGTGGGACGAGGATGAGCTTGAGGATGAAGTCGAGGAAGAAGCGTGGGACGAGGATGAGCTTACCGATGAAGACGAAGAATGGGACGAGGATGAGCTTACGAATGAAGATGAAGACGAAGAATGGGACGAGGAAGAGCTTGCGGATGATGACGAGGAGTGGGACGAGGAAGAATGGGAAGAATAATAGAGAAATTGACCAATCACACCGTGAGGCGGCGTTAGAGATTCGGGAATGCACCTCGGATTCGGGGTCGGGCTCGGGGTCGGGTTCCACGGCGGTGGGCTATATTTTTATTATTGATATCATTTTGGGGAAGAGAACTTCCCCAAGCCCCAGCCTTTAATTCTCCTGGTATGGCTTACGCCACACAAAAGAGGTTCACCGGCACACTTCGCCGCCAAAAAGTATACGTGAGTGCACAAAATGGCTCCTGGTGAGCAGCCCGGGGCAAAGATAGAGGAACGAGGCGGATGGTGGGATTTAAAATAAATATCTTCAACTAACCAAAAGTTTAAAATCACTATTATGAATACTCTAATTAACCTTAAGGAGAAATCTTAGGGGAATATAAAAATGTAATAAAGGTGATTGAAATGACAACAATTGCACCCCCATTAACAAGAGTTCATAGACTTTTTAGGCATAGAACTATTACTAATGATCTACCAAATAAACCATTTAAATCAGATATAGTATCCAGAATTTTAGTTGAAAAAAAATTATCAAAAAAGAGTATTCTAGTTGACGCTAACCACATGAGAAGAGGAAGAGATCATCTAAATGATTTAGTAAGTTTAGGATTAGTAATGAGAATAAAAACTACAGAGGGATTACAGTATTCAAAAAATCCAATTACAAAATTACTTACTCAATATAAATTCAAAGATTCTTGTCCAAAAGATTTATTTGAAACTGCTTTTTTTGCAAATTGCTTAGCAAAAATGAAATTGGATGACCCAAATTACAGCAAAAGAACTTATAAAGAATATCGATGTCGACATCTCTTAAATATATTAGCATTATTAGAAAATGGACATCTTCATGTATCGCAGATACAATATGCTAGATCGACAAAAAAAGATTTATTATCAAATTCAAAAGAACTGAATAAATTAAAAAAATTATTTTTAAAATATCCAAAAAGAAAAATAAATGTTGTAAAAGATTTTATAAATTCATATTATCAAACTGAAAAAGAAAAAAAAGAAATTGATCGTTCAACAATTCCAGTAATTAGATGGCTCCAGCAAGCTGGTTTGGTATTTTTAGATCATGATAATTGGGCATATATAACAGATAAAGGTGAAATAGGGTGCAACTTGGATTAGGCGGTGCATGATGGCTCAACATCAAGAGCCTTCCTCG